>BJFP01000033.1 GCA_014189875.1 Verrucomicrobiota bacterium
ACGCGGCAGAAAGATGGTTCCAGCCGAGGCTAGTTTCCTAGTCAGGGGCATCGAGTCGAGCGACCTCAGGTTCGGAAGGGCCAGATATCCCACTGCTTCTGCCAGCTTGTCCTGAACTTCCGGCGGGATGTCACCCAGGCCGGTTAGCGCCAGGCCGCGTTCGTTCCTGCCGAGCGCCGCCGCGATCTCCGGTTTGATCTGTTTCAGGTATGGCAACGACAACGTGCCCGGCCGCTTGGCGAGCTTCTCCGCCAGCGCCACGGAATCGAGTCTCGCCAGCCCGGTCATCAACAGTTTGCCCGGCAGCCTGGCGATGATCTCCGCGGCCTCCGGGGAAACCGAGGTGACAGAATGCAGCCAGAGCGTGTTTGCCTGACTCTTGGCGAGAGCCTGGGCCACTTCGGGGGACAGTGACTTCAAGCCGAGGATCAGCATCTCTCCCCGGAACTCGGCGAGCGCCCCGGCCGCTTCCGGGCTCAGCTCATAAGTCCTGCTCAGTTGCAGTATCTTGAATACATCGGATTCCGCCCCGGCCTTTTGAACCAGTTCGCGGGCACGCTCGACGGTGACATTCTCGGAAGGCTTCGCCGGAATCTTTCGGCCCTGGGGAAGATCGGCGCCAGCAAGGGGAGCTGGGAAGAAGCCTTGCGCAATCAAGTCGCCAAAGGTCGGCGAATCGGGCAGCGCAGGATCCGCGGGGATGTCACTGACCCGTCTCCCCGCCTCAAGTTTTCTGGCAGGGCTGAAGCGATCAGCACCCGTCAGCAGCACGTTTATCGCATTGCCGTACTCAGTGCGGGGTCCGGAACGTCCCGCAACATGACACACCACGCATGAAGCGCCTCCGCCTTGTTCAAACCGCAGCGACCACGCCCGTGCAGCCTCTGGGTCTTTCACGCTCCCAATCTGTTCGAGGACCGCCTCATTCAGGCCACAGAGGGCATAAGAAAGGGCTGGCATGCAAAGCCATGCCAGGACTGTCAAAAGTCCGGAACCCGCCCGGAGCCACGCCCGCATGGCGCTGAAAACACCGGGGACCTCGCTCACTTCGCTTGCGCAACCGACGAAACGGGGGCGGGAATGTGATGCCAGACGCATGACGGGAAAGCTGGCTCCCCTGCCCCACGGCCTCAAGCGCCATGTCGCGGGCGGGCTATGCGGAACCGATGCACGCGTTGACTGCACGCCGCCTGGGAGATGACTGCGGGAAACTGTGTTCATTACGCCTTGCTTGTTCGCCCTGAGTTGCGTTGCGGATTCATTTTTTGCACGACCCACCGGCAGCCGGTACACCAATCGGCCGATGCGCGAGGGAAAACGCGTTGCTAAAAAGACCGCCCGCCGCCAGTTCCGCCCCGCGAGAAACGCGGCGGGCATTTTGGAACTGGGAGTGACACACTTAGCGGATGCGCCGTTCCACTCGACGCCATGCCGGCACGAGCTGGACGGACTGCAAACACTCGAAAAAACCGTGACAGCGCTGCTCCCAGGCCCGCGCCTACAGGCCCGTCACGCGGCTCTTATCGCGGAAGGCGATCACCTGCGGGCGGGTGCCGAGTTCGGTGAGACGCTTGTCGAGATAGGTGGCGGATTGCGTGGCGGCCTTGCCGAGTTCGGTCGTGGCGCCGAGTTCGCCGGCGAGCGTGCGGAGGATCGGCAGGGCCTCGGGGCGCTGCGTGTCGCCGAGCGCCTGCACGGCGGCGAGGCGATAGACGGGGTGTGTTCCGGTTTCGCGCGCCCATTTCGGCAGCATCTCCAGGGCGACATCGGGGTAGAAACGCGCGATGCCATAGAGCGCGTAGTGGCGCGTGCTCGGGCTGCCCTCGAGCAGCTCGTGCTTCCAGAAATCCCACTCATTTCCCTCGGTGATTCCGTAGTAGCGTTTCGCGGCCTCGCGGCTGAGCGGCTCGATCATGGACTCGATGCGGAGCTGCGGGTCATTGGCGACGGTGAAAGTGTCCATCTTCGCGCCGCAGTCGCGCAGCGCGGTGAGCGCGGCGAGGAGGTCGGCGGTCTCGGCGCGGAAGGCGTCGGTGTTGTGTTCGCCGGGCTTGCTGGCGGTAAATTTCGCGAGCGCCTGCAGCGGGAGGTTCTCGGTGAGCGCGAGGACGACGACCTGCATCGCCGGTGCCGAGAGGCCGCCGTGCTCGGAGGCCCATTTCAGGAATCCATCCACGCGCTCGGCATTGTGATACGAGAGCTTGTAGGGCGCGTCGCCGACCATGTTCGCGGAATGCAGCGCGGCGGTGACGAGCTTCAGCTCGACGGTGCGCGCGGGCAGCAGCTCGGCGGTCGCCGCGCGGGTGACGACGACGCGGTTGCGCCCGCCCTCGAGGAGCTGGCCGAGGGTGACGGAAATGCGGAGCGGCGTGGGGCTGTTGTTGCGAAGCTGCGCGGTCATGCGGTCGCGGCCATTGCCACGGAGCGTGGCCTGGATGATACCCTGCTGAACGGCGGCGAGCAGATCCGTTTCCTCAAATTCCACTTCGCCCTTTTTCTTCGGGCTTGCAGGCTCCGCAGCGGCGACGGCCGCTGCGGCAGGCGCGATCGGCGCAGGCCCGGCGGCGGGGGTGACGGGCGTTGGATCGGCCAACATGCCGGTGTCCGCGAGACCCGGGTCCGGCACGATCAGTTCGGGCACTGAGCTGCGCATCAGGATGGGGCCGACCTTTACCTTCGTGGCGGATGCGACGGTGAGCGCCGCCTGCTGCAAGGCACGCGAGCCGACGGGAAGTTTCGTGTACACTTTGTCCGCGATGCTGAAGCCGGACCATCCGATCACGGCGGTGAGACATGCGAAACCAAGGACTTTTGAGGAGTTCATACAACGCTGCAAATGCACAGCCCGTGCCAGCACCGGGATTTTCTCCGCGCCCGATCCAGCGCGGCTCAATCGCTGCCCGGAAAGACGCCGGCCGGATTCAAAGTTCCGAGCCGGCCATGCAGTGCGCCGCGCCGTTCTTATGCCGCGCCAGCTCAGTTTTCGAGCGCTTCGATCCCGTAGTCTGCGGTCGCCCGCGCCGGTTCCGCGGCGCGTTTCCCCGCGGAGCGGTCACGGGCGATGAGCATGTAGATCGCGGGCAGCACGAAGAGCGTGAAGAGCGTGCCGATGATCATGCCCGAGACGAGCATGATGCCGATGCTGTTGCGCGAGCCCGCGCCGGGGCCGTTTGCAAGCACGAGCGGGAAATGGCCGGCGACGGTCGCGCAGGAGGTCATCAGGATTGGGCGGAGACGTGTGCCTGCGGCCTCGGTCACGGCCTTGAGTTTCGCCATGCCGGATTCCTGCAGCTTGTTCGCAAACTCCACGATGAGGATGCCATTTTTCGCCACCAACCCGACGAGCGTGATGAGGCCGACCTGGCTGTAAATGTTCAGCGTCGTGAAGCCGAGGAAGCTGAACAGCAGCGCGCCCGACAGCGCGAGCGGCACGGAGCCGAGCAGGATGATAAGCGGATCGCGGAAGCTCTCAAACTGCGCCGCGAGGACGAGGAAAATGAGCACGATGGAAAGCAGCAGCGTCGTGCTGAGCTTGCTGCCCTCGACGCGGAGCTGCCGCGCCTCGCCCGCGTAGTCCATCGTGTAGCCGCGCGGGAGGATTTTTGCGGCCTCGGCCTCGAGGACTTTCAGCGCCTGATCGAGCGTGACGCCCGGCGGAATCGCGCCCTGGATTTTTGCCGAGTTTAGTTGCTGGAAGCGGTTCAGCGTGCGCGGCTCGGTGGACTGCTTCACGTCGGCGAACGTGGAGAGCTGCACGAGTTTTCCACCGGGGCCGCTCACGTAAAAATCCTTGAGCTGCGCGGGATTCAGCCGCTCGGTGCGGCGGACCTGCGGGATAACTTTGTAGCTGCGGCCTTGGATGCTGAAGCGGTTCACAAAATTGCCGCCGAGCATGGTGCCGAGATCCGCGCCGACCTGCTGAAGGTTCACGCCGAGCGACGCGACCTTGTCGCGATCGAACACCACCTCGGCCCGCGGCATGTCGTATTTCAGATCCGAATCGGCAAACATGAACACGCCGCTCGCGTATGCCTTGGCCACGAGCTGGTTCGCAAACCCGAGCAGCTCGCGCGGCTCGGCAGTGGAGGCGATCACAAACTCCAGCGGGAACTGTCCGCCGCCCGGAAGCGGCGGCGGCGTGGTCGCGATGACGCGCACGCCCGGAATCGCGCTGAGTTTTCCGAACGCCTCGGGGAGGATCTGCTCGGTGGTCCGTTTCCGCTCGCTCCACGGCTTCACGCCCATGCCCGAAATTCCGCCGAAGGGCTGCGTGAGCTGGAAGGTGTGCCTCGTCTCCGGAATCGATCGGAAGGCTTCGTTCACCTTGTCCATGTAGAGCGAGGTCTGCTCGATCGTGGAATTTGGCGCAGCCTGCACGATACCGAGGATCACGCCCTGGTCCTCCTTCGGCGCGAGTTCGCCCGGCGTGAACATGAAGAACGGCACGCCGAGCAAAATCACGATCGCCGCCAGCGTGAGTGTGACGGGCCGCCAGCGGAGCGAGTTGGAAAGCGTGCTCACGTAGCGCCTGCGCAGTCCGTCGAAACGGCGGTTCACCCAGCCCGCGAAGCCGCGGTGCGAATCTCCCTCGCGCAGAAGCTTCGAGGACATCATCGGCGAAAGCGTGAGCGCGACGACGCCGGACACGATCACCGCGCCCGCGAGCGTGAATGCGAACTCGCGGAACAGCGTGCCCGTGAGCCCGCCCTGCACGCCGATCGGCGCATAGACTGCGGCGAGCGTGATCGTCATCGCGATGATCGGGCCGACCAGTTCGCGCGCGCCCTTGATCGCCGCAGCGAACGCGCCGAGCCCCTCATGCAAATGCCGCTCCACATTTTCCACGACGACGATCGCGTCGTCCACGACCAGCCCGACGGAGAGCACGATGGCGAGCAGCGTGAGCAGGTTCAGCGTGAAGCCGAACGCGAGCATGAGGAACGCCGCGCCCACGAGTGAAATCGGGATCGCCACGACGGGGATGATCACCGAGCGCCACGATCCGAGAAAAAGGAAGATCACCACGACGACGATCGCCAGCGTTTCGGTGAGCGTCCGCATGACTTCCTTCAGCGCATCTTGGATGTATTTCGTCGCGTCGTACGGCACGCCGACTTTCATCCCCGCGGGCACCTGCCGCTCGATCTCGGGAAGCTCCGCGCGCACGGCCTTGATCACGTCGAGCGAGTTCGCCGTGGGCAGTACCCAGATGCCCATGAAGGTCGCCTTCTGCCCGGAGAAACGCACGTCCATGTCGTAGTCCTCCGCGCCGAGTTCCACCTCGGCGATGTCCTTGATGCGGACGATCGCGCCGCCCTGCTCGCGGATCGCGAGTTCGCGGAATTCGTCCGCATTCCGCAGGTCGGTGTTGGCGATGAGATTGATCGAAGTCATCGAGCCCTTCGTCGTGCCGACGGCGGAGAGATAGTTGTTCGCCGCAAGCGCCTGCCGCACCTGGCTCGGCGAAATATTAAGGGCCGCCATTCGGTCCGGCTTCAGCCAGATGCGCATCGCAAAGGTGCGCGCGCCGAGGATGTCCGCCTTCTGCACGCCGCTCACGGAGGTCAGCTTCGGCTGTACGACACGCGTGAGGTAGTCGGTGATCTGGTTCGGGGTGAGATCCGCGGCGGTGAACGAAATGTACATCTGCGCGAACTGCGTGTCGCTCAGCGTCAGTTCGATGATCGGCGCCTCGGCCTCGGGCGGGAGATCGTTGCGCACCTGCGCGACTTTTGCCTGCACCTGCGTGAGCGCGGCGGTCGTGTCGTAGTTCAGCTTCAGGTGGACCGTGATGATGCTCAGCCCCTGCGAGCTGCTGGAATCAATGTAGTCAATGCCGTCCGCGCTCGCGATGACGCGCTCCAGCGGCGTGGTAACAAAGCCGCGCACGAGATCCGCGCTCGCGCCGATGTAGCGCGTCTTCACGTTCACCACCGCGATGTCGCTGCGCGGATACTGACGAACATTCAGCGAGCGGATGGACTGAAGGCCCGCGAGCAGGATCACGAGACTGACCACGCTCGCAAACACGGGCCGCCGGATGAAAAAATCGGTGAATTTCATGCGTCTGCGCCGGTCAGGAATTCGGAGGGTTGGGCTTCGCCTCGTTGCCGGGCTGCACGCTGTTGTCCACGCGCACCGGCGCACCGGGCCGGAGTTTGAAGACACCCGCGGACACAACCTCGTCGCCATCCTTCAGCCCCGACGACACGGAGACCTGATCGCCGCGCGTCGGCCCGAGCTGCACGATCTGCTGCTCGACAATTTTCGAGGGCTTCCCGTCCGGCCCCTTCTTTTCCCGCACCACAAAAACCGAGTCGCCGTACGGCGCATACGCGATCGCGGACGACGGAATGGCGAGCACGCCGCTGCTCTCGGGAAGCAGCACCTCGACATCTGCAAACATGCCCGGCCGCAGGAAGTGCTCCGCATTTTTTACCGTGGCCTGGACGAGAATGTTGCGCGTGTTCGGATCCACGAGCGAATCAATCGCCGTGATTTCGCCGTCGAATTTTCCGGCATCGAGGCCGTTCACCGCGAGGCGCACTTTCCGCCCCGTGGCGATGGACGCGAAGTGCTGCTGCGGCAGCGAAAACTCGACGAAAATCGGATCGAGCGACTGGAGCGCGACGATCACCGCGCCGGGATTCACATACTGTCCCTTGCTGATCTGGCGGATGCCCACGAGCCCGTCGAACGGCGCGGTCAGCCGCTTCCTCGCGACGAGCGCCTTCATCTCCTCGACCGACGCCTTCATCTGCGCGACCTGGCTCTCCGCCGTGTCCCAATCCGACTGCGCGATCGCCTTCTTCGCGATGAGATCGCGCTTCCGTTCGAGGTCCGTCTTTGCGAGTCCGAGCCGGGCCGCCGCCGAGCGGAGCTGCGCCTCCTCCTGCTGCGTGTCGAGCTTCACGAGCAGGTCGCCCTTCGTCACCGCCTTGCCGGATTCAAACGCGATGTCCGACACGATCCCTGCGAGATCCGTGCTCACCGTCACGCCATTCACCGCCTTCAGCGAACCCACCGCACGCAGCACCGGCTGCCACGTCTGCGGCTTCACGGTGACGGTCGTGACTGCCGCCGGCGGCGGGCCAAACTTCGCGCCCTCGGCCATCGCCTTGCGGACGATCCTGTACTTCCAAAACCCGACGCCCGCGATGAACGCGGCGGCCAGGACCAGCATGATGAGCATTCGTTTCGTCATTGGAAAAAAGCGGGCGTCAGCGCTTCGCGGCGGCCGTCGTGGCGCGGTTGGAGGGTTTCGGAACCGGGAGCCCACGCTGGATTTTTTGCAGCAGTGCCACGAGCTGTATTCGTTCGGCCTTGTTCAGCGGCTGCATCATTTTCGTCACCGCAGCAAAATAGCCGGGCACCATCGCGCCGAGGAGCTTCCGGCCCGCGGCGGTGAGCTGCACGAGAATTGCGCGCCGGTCAGCGGGATCGTTTTTGCGCGTCACAAGGCCGTCCTTCTCCAGCGTGTCCACGAGCCCGGTCATCGTCGCGCGAGTCACGCCCGCCTCGTCGGCGAGATCCGCGGGCTTCGACTGATGTGCTGCACTGCGGTTCAGCAGCATGAGCACCATGAATCGCCCGGGGCTGATATCGTGCTTCGCAAGGTAAGCGTGCTCGGCGGCGGACACCGCATCGCCGGTGCGCAGCAGGTGCAGGAACGCCTCCGAGTCCGACGGGTTGAGAGTCGGGTAGCGCGCCGCCGCCTTGAGCAGGCACTCATAGCGCGGCACATCCTTGAGCATCAAAAGCGGCACGGTCGTGGATTCCTGTTTGGTTTAGGAAACTGATAGTAAGGTGCCGAATCACAGTCAAGCGGCGATCCGTGACCGACCAGTTTTGACGCATCGAAATCACGACGGCTTCCGGCGGCGGACTCCCGGGTGGAGCACGCGACTCGCGTGCTGTTTCCGGCGACCCGCCGGAAACACCTCGCAGCGTGTGACACCGCGCCTCCCGTGAGCCTGATCCACAGCGGTGACTGGAAGCTCACGGAGTTTCTCGAAGACGGCCGCCTCGAACTTTACAACCTCCGCAACGAGATCGGCGAAACGAAGAACCTCGCCACGGAGATATCCGAAAAAGCGAAGGCGCTGCACGCCCGCCTCGTCGCATGGCGTGCGGAAGTGAAGGCACCGATGCCGGCGAAAAATGTCCCCGCGTCCATGCCTGCCGCCGATGCGCCGAAGACGGGAAAGGGGAAGAGCAAGCCCGGCGGCGAATAGGCGTGGCGTGCCATCGCATCGCCGGTTTTAGGTTTCAAAGATGGCCTCGCAATTTTGATGCGCCAAAATTCCCGCTTCTGTATTCTCCCGCGCAATGCCCACTGAACCGCTCGTCATCGCCGGCCGCACTTTCCGTTCGCGGCTGCTGCTCGGAACGGGGAAATTTTCCTCGAACCAAGCGATGGCCGACGCGCTCGCGGAGAGCGGCACGGAGATCGTCACCGTCGCGCTGCGCCGCGCGGATCTCTCGGGAAAAGGCGACCCGTTTGCGAACATCCTCGATTTCATTGATCCGAAAAAGTACCTGCTGCTGCCGAACACCAGCGGCGCGATGAACGCCGACGAAGCCGTGCGCCTCGCGCGGCTCGCGCGCACGGCGGGCATCAGCGACTGGGTGAAGCTCGAAATCCACCCCGACCCGCGATACCTCCTGCCCGACCCGATCGAGACGCTGAAGGCCGCGGAGATTCTCGTGAAAGAAGGCTTCACCGTGCTGCCCTACATCAACGCCGACCCCGTGCTCGCGAAGCGCCTCGAAGACGTCGGCTGCGCGACGGTGATGCCGCTCGGCTCGCCCATCGGCAGCAACCGCGGCATCGAGACGCGCGCGCAGATCGAAATCATCCTCAACCAGTGCACCGTGCCCGTCGTCGTGGATGCCGGCATCGGCGCACCGAGCCAGGCGGCGGAGGCTCTGGAAATGGGCGCAGCCGCCGTGCTCGTGAACACCGCCATCGCCATCGCACCCGACCCGGTCCGAATGGCGCGCGCATTCCGCATGGCAGTCGAGGCCGGACGCGAAGCGTACGAGACGGGACTTGCAGCGCGCGGCGTCACCGCGAGCGCGACGAGCCCGCTCACCGCGTTCCTCCACTCCGCGGCGTAATGCGACGAGCCTTCCCAGTTCTGAAAAGAATCGTCGGCTGCAAATCTACCAACAAACAAGGTCATCCTGAGCGGAGCGCCGCGAGGGCGAAGGCGGGGCGGCGCGGAGTCGAAGGATCCCGTGCGTTCCCAAGAGACATCCGATCCAAACCGTGCGCCGCTCAGTCATTTCGCGGGGTTCTTCACTGCGCATCGGCCCACCCCCTTCGCCCACGCCGATGCTCCGTTCAGAATGACCTCCGGATTGAACGCGGCACGCTTGCGGAAAAACCTTCACCGCAATGAATCCTGACATCGAGGACTTCATCCTCTATCTCGCAACCGAGCGCGGGCTCTCGGACAACTACCAGCTCTCCACACGCCGCTCGCTGGAGACATTCGCCGCGTGGGCGCAACGAAAGCATCTCGCGGAACCGCACGACGTGTCGCTCGCGCACTTGCAGGATTTTCTCGCGGAGCGAAAACGCGCGGGCCTCGCCGCTTCGAGCATCAAGCTGGAGATCGTCGCGCTGAAAATTTTCTTCCGCTGGCTCACGCTGCGCACGCGCATCGTGCACGATGTCGCCGACGTGCTGCCGCTGCCGCGCCTCGAACGCTACCTGCCCGAGACACTAAACGAAATGCTCGTGGAAAAACTCCTCGACGCCGTGGACACCACGCTGCCGCTCGGCCTGCGCGACCGCGCGATGCTCGAGCTGCTCTACGCAAGCGGCCTCCGCGCGAGCGAACTCACCGGCGCGCGACTCGAAACGCTCGACCTCGACAACCGTATGATCCGCGTCACCGGCAAGGGCAACAAGACGCGCATCGTCCCCGTCGGCACGAAGGCGTGCGACGCCATCCGCGCATACCTCGCGACCGAGCGCCCGCGGCTCGTCTCGAAGCGCACGGGCAGCCACGTCTTCATCTCGCACCACGGCAAATCGCTCACGACCACGCGCCTCTGGCAGATCGTGAAGGGCACCGCAAAGCGCGCAGGCATCGAGACGAATGTGTATCCGCATCTGCTGCGGCACAGCTTCGCCACGCACCTGCTCGGCGGCGGCGCGGACCTGCGCATCATCCAGGAGCTGCTCGGGCATGCGGACATCTCGACGACGCAGATCTACACGCATGTCGAGCACGGGCGGCTGAAGGCGGTGCATCGGAAGTTTCATCCGCGAGGGTGACGGCGCCGTAGCCGCGCTCATGAGAGCGCGGGCACAACTGCATTTGTTCGGTGAGAAAGATCAGCCCGCGCTTTGACAAGCGCGGCTACCATTTGCCCCCGCCACCTTCCCCATTTCCTTCATGGTGACAAAGCCGCGTGCTTCCGCCATCGTCGGCGGCAATGTTGAAACTACTTTTTCTTGGCGATATCGTCGGCGAGCCGGGCCGCAGGGCTGTGATCGAGACGGTTCCCCGCTGGCGCGATGAGCGTGGAATTGATTTCGTCGTTGTGAACGGCGAGAACTCCGCGAACGGGCGCGGCATCACGCCGAAGATTTGCACCGACCTGCTCCGCGCAAAAGTCGCGGTCATCACGAGCGGCGACCATATTTGGGACCAGAAGGAAATTGTCCCGCATCTCGACATGGAGCCGCGCCTGCTGCGCCCGCTGAACTACCCGCCCGCCACGCCCGGACGCGGCAGCATCGTGCTCGATACGCCGAAAGGGAAAGTCGCCGTCATCAACGTGCAGGGCCGCACCTTCATGCAACCGCCGCTGGAAAATCCGTTCCTCGTCATGCAGGCCGAAGTCGAACGTCTGCGGCAGGAGACGCGCGTCATTTTCGTGGACATGCACGCGGAGACCACGAGCGAAAAAATCGCGATGGGCCGCTTTCTCGACGGCCGCGTGAGCGCGGTCGTCGGTACGCACACGCACACGCAGACGGCGGACGATCAGATTTTTCCCGGCGGCACCGCGTTCCTCTGCGACGCAGGAATGTGCGGCCCGGTCGTGAGCTGCCTCGGGCGCGAAGTGGAGCCGATCATCCAGCGGTTTCTCACCGGACGGCCCATCCAATATCCAGTCGCCAGCGGCCCCGTGAAGCTGCACGGCGCGATCATCGAGATTGATGAGACGAGCGGACGCGCGCTGAAGATCGAGCGCGTCGCGGAGATGTTTCATCCGCAGCACGGCTGAGCGGGCGGGGAGAGTGCTCAGTTGTCAGTGCTCAGTGCTCAGTTTGATCCGTGCTCTGACTGACAACTGAGCACTGAGCACTGTTTTCCACACCGCGCTTGCCGCACCCCCGCGCCGTCACGCACGATGCGCGGCACATGATCGCAGTCGAAGGCTTCACCAAACTCTACGGCGACGTCACCGCGGTCAGCGACCTCACGTTCAGCGTGGAGCCGGGAAAGGTGATGGGCCTCGTCGGGCCGAACGGCGCGGGCAAGACGACCGCGCTGCGCTGCATCTCGGGCATCATCCCCGCGACCCATGGGCGCATAGAAATCGGGGGGCACGATCTGCGCGATGATCCGCTCGAAGCAAAAAAGCTCCTCGCATTTTTCCCCGACGAGCCGCGGCTCTTCGACTACCTCACCGTCCGCCAGCACCTCGAATTCACCGGGCGGCTTTACCAATTGCGCGACATCGCGAAGCGCGGCCGCGAGCTGCTCGACGCCCTCGAAATGACCGACAAGGCCGACGTGCTGCCCGCCGAACTCTCGCGCGGCATGAAGCAGAAGGTCGCGCTCGCATGCGGCTTCCTGCACCAGCCGCGCGTGATGTTTTTCGACGAGCCGCTCACCGGCCTCGACCCGCTCGCGATCCGCCGCACGAAGGATCTCATCGTGCAGAAAGCGCGCGACGGCGCGGCCATCATCATCAGTTCGCACCTGCTGCACCTGCTCGAGGAAGTGTGCAGCCATGTCCTGATCCTGAAGCGGGGGAAGAAGATCGCCCACGGAACGCTCGACGAGATCCGCGCGGAGCACCGCGAAGGCGACAAGGATTCCACGCTGGAGGAAATCTTCATCCGCCTCGTCGGCGAGGACGCAGGTAAATGAACGCGCCGGTGAACGCGCTCGGCTACCTTGTCACGCGTTCGTTTGTGAACGGCGTGCTGTTCCGCCTCCGCCGCCTGCGGCAGCCGAAATACCTCCTCGGCGCGATCCTCGGCGCGGCGTATTTCTATTTTTACTTCGGCAGATTCCTCGCAGTTTCGC
This sequence comes from Verrucomicrobiota bacterium, assembly GCA_014189875.1. GTDB lineage: Bacteria > Verrucomicrobiota > Verrucomicrobiia > Chthoniobacterales > Chthoniobacteraceae > SXWH01. The sequence continues at coordinate 12,279 of BJFP01000033.1, forward strand.
GGATGCCGTGGGGTGCGGAAAGTGGCCCGGCATCTCCGCACGGCTTGGAAATCGGCGCAGCGATCCTCTTCGTCGCGACCATCGTGCTGTCTTGGATTCTGCCCGCATCGCGCGCGGCAATCGCATTCACCGAAGCGGAGATCGCGTTCCTTTTTCCCGCGCCGATCACGCGCCGGACGCTCGTGATCATGCGGCTCGTGAAGTCGCAGTTTGCCCTGCTGCTTTTCTCCGCGTTCATGACGCTGCTCAGCGGGCGCTTCCACCTCGGAAGCGAGGTGTGGATGCGCATCGGCGGATGGTGGGTGATCATGAACACGCTGAACATGCACCGCCTCGGCGCGTCGTTTGCGCTCCAGCGGCTGCGCGAACGCGGCATGGCGGACGGCAAACGGCGCGTGCTCGTCGTGCTGGTGCTCGTCGCATTTGTGGCGCTCGTGGAATTCATGCGCCGGAGCCTGCCGCCGCCGCCCGATCTCGCGACGGCACTCCGCGGCGGCGGCGAGATCACGAACTACATCGTGCAACTGCTGCACACCGGCCCGCTGCGCTACGTGCTCGCGCCGTTCAAGCTCGTCGTGGCCCCAAATTTCGCGCACGAGGGCGTGACATTCCTTCGCGCGCTGCTGCCCGCGCTCGGGATCATGGCGCTGCATTTCATCTGGGTCGTGCGCGCGGATGTCTCGTTCGAGGACGCATCCATCGAGGCCGCGAAGAAGCGCGCCGCATTCCTCGCCGCGCGTGGACGCGGCGAGCTGCGCGCACGGGGTAAGAGCGACAAGGCGCGCACTCCGCTCTGGCGGCTGCGTCCGACCGGATTCGCGCCGATCGCATTCATCTGGAAGAGCCTGCTGAAATCCGGCGGACGGCGCACGCTCGGGCGCTGGGCCGCATTTTTCGCCGTGCTCGCCGCGGGCGCGTTCGCGCTTGGCCGCGTGGAATATCTCACGAAGCCGCTCGTCGTCACCGCGTTCATCATCGGCGGAGGCTGCTACATCGCGCTGCTCATCAGCTTCGTGATGATCGGCCAGCTCTCGGCGGCGCAGCTTCGCCAAGGCATCGCCACGATGGATCTGCTGAAGACCTATCCGATCCCCGGCTGGCAGATCGCGCTCGGCGAACTCGCCGGCCCCGTGCTGCTCGGCTCGCTGATGCAATGGTGCTCGCTCGGCATCGGCCTCATGCTCCTCTCGATCGCGCCCCCGCTGCATCCGCATCTCGGCACCATCACTGCAATCGCCGGCGGCATCGCGCTGCTGCTTCCCATTTTCAATCTCTCGACGGCCATCCTCCCGTGCGCAGGCGCGCTGCTTTATCCCGGCTGGTTCCGCCCGCAGGAAAGCACCGGCCCCGGAATCGAAAACACCGGCATGAAGCTCATCCTCGGAATCGCGCAGCTCCTCGCCGTCGTCGTCGCGATGATCCCCGTTGCGTTCTTCGGAGCGGTCGCGTTTTTTGCCGTTGCGAAATTCACTACGGCTGCGGAATGGCCCGCGCTCGCGGCGGGCGGCACGGCGATGCTGATCCTCGCGATGGAGACCGGCCTCGGCATCGCATGGCTCGGCTCGCTCTACGACAAGTTCGACGTGAGCAGCGAGTCGTGACGTGGACAATCCTGTCCGCGGTGCCGATTCGCAGGGAAGCGTGCGTGCCTCCTATCGGGGCAAGCCGTCACTCGTAGACGATGCCCTTCTTCTTCGCCTGCGATCGAAGCGACTTCGAGACTTGCTCGTCGAAGCCGTCACCCTTGCCCGCCTTCGCGAGCTTCTTGCGCTCCGCATCAATGTAGGTGTCGCGTTCCTTGCTCAGCTCAGTGATCCGCTTCTGCAATTCCGCGCGGTCCTTCTGCATTTTCTCGACGTGCGTCTTCAGTTCGTCGGCGGAAAGCTTGCGCAATTCCTCCGGCAGCTCGTCCTTCTTCACCTTATCAAGCGTGACTACTTTCTCTGCCAGCGCGTCGAGCAGCTCGCCGCTGCCCTGCACCGTCTTGCCGGATTTTGAATTGTAGGAAAGTCGCGCCGCTGCTGCCGCAGGTGCCGCGGCTTCGGCAGCCATTTGCTTCGCGCCCACGTTACCGCGCGTGCGTGCATCGCCCCAGCCGATCATCGTCTTGCCGACTTTCGTATTCAATACGCCCAGCTCCTTGTCCTGCGGCGCGGCGATGGCGACCACGCCTCCGTCCTGCGGGATTGCGAAGAATGAACCCTCGGAGCGATCTGCGATCTCCTTCCACACGCGCGTTGTCTCGGCATCCGCACCGCACTGCACCGAATTGATGATCAGGTTCCGCTTCACTGCCTCGGCGCAGACCTTTTTCCAGTCCGGCTCGTCCTCGTAGAAATGCGGCGGCGCATCGCCCACGAGGTAGATGATTTTCAAAACGCCCGCGTCTTTCGTCCATTCGATCTTCTTCACCGATTCATCCAGCGCGCGACCGACGGACTCCGGCCCGTCGCCGCCGCCTCCAGCCTGGAACTTGTTCAATTCCGCATACACCGCGTCGAGGTCATCGGTGAGCGGCGTGATCTTCGTCACATAATCGTCGCCACGATCGCGGTAGCCGATGAGCGCAAAGCGCACCTCCGGCGTCGGTTTCGCGGAAATGATGTCGTTCGCCATGCTCCAGATTTTCTGTTTCGCGCCGGCGATGAGGCCGCCCATCGAGCCGGTCGTATCGAGGACAAAGCAGACCTCGATGCGCTGCTTGGCAGGCTTCTTCACGGTCTCGGTCGCGGGTGATTTTTCCTGCGCAACCGAGCAGATCGGCAGCAGGGCGAGGATGGCGGCGGTGAGCATGTGTTTCATGTTGCGGATGCGTTAGCGGGTCTTGGAAAGTTCGATTCCTTCGAACGGCAGCTTCGTCGTGTTCACGTCGAGCAGCGGGCCGAGTTCGTACACGTTTGTGTAGCCGTAGGTCGCGAGCGCGACATAGGTGGATATGTTCAGCGACGCGGGCGGCGACTTTGCCGCAAACGCGACGGGCGCGCTGCGGAAGTTGTTGTTGCAGTAAATCAGCACGCGCGTCGTCTTTTGCGGCAGCACCTTCGCGAGCGCCTCCTCGGTAAAGTCCGTGAACGGCAGGCTCACCGCGCCCTTGATGTGGCGCAGGCGAAACTTGTCCGCGCTGCGCGCATCGAGCACGACGGTGCCCGGCTCCGCGGCCATCGCCGCGAACTGCTCCTCGGTGAGCCGCCGCTTTGCACGCACAGGCTCCACGTCGCGCGCGATCTTGAGATACTTCGGAAAATCAATCAGCTCGTTCGGAATTTTCGGTGCGGCAACGCCGAGGCGTTGCGCGGCCCTGTCGGCTGCGTGGAGCGGCGCGAGCGCCGCGATGATGAGGATGAATGCAGGGAGTTTCATTGGCGTGTGACTTTGCGGGTTTGGAGATCGAGCGTGAATTTTTCGTCGTGCTCATTCGTGATCAGCAGTGCGGCGTCCTTCTCGGCGAGCGACGTGATGAAGACATCCTGCACGTCACGCTCGAGTTCCGGATTCACGCGCACCTCGTAGATGCGCACTCGCCACAGCTCCTTGCCCAAGCCGACGGCGTTCGCGACGACAAACGCCATCGCATCGTGCGGCGCGGAGTATTCGACTCCCTTGATCACGATGGACGCGACGTTGGCGGGTGCACCCCGTTTTGCGAGGCCCGGCGCGATGGTGCCGACGAGGAGAATGCACAAGGTGAGAATTGCGGATGCCCTATTCATAAACGTCGTAGAGTTCGGCTCCGATGGTGAACTGCACATTGCGCCCCAGCGCGAGCCACTGCGCGGCCTCGGGCTTGTTCGTGAGCAGGTCGAAGTATTCCTTCGAGGCAAACTGCACACGGTTGCGCTTCGCGTCCTGCTTCACGGACTGCACGTCCGTGTCGCTCCAGTTCGCGCCGTTCTGCGTGAAGGCCTTGCCGTTCACCCAGCGCGTCTGCTGCTCGATGTCGGCGAGCTTCGTCTGCACGTCACCGGCAGTGCCGCGCAGCCTTGCCGCGGATTTCCCGGCATAGCTGCCAGGACCGCCGGAAGCACCGGCTCCCACTGCGGACGCATCGCTGGGTGCGGCATTGCCTGCGATGACTCCGCCGAGCCCTTCCGTCCTCGCTTTTTCCAGCGCGACGCCGGGTGCAGCGGCCTCCTTGAGCGACTGGTTCTGCCGGCCCGCGAGAGCGCCGTCGTAGCCGTCCTTCTTCCCGCTTAGATCGCCCCAGCTCTTGCGGTAAAACGACTGCGCCTCAGCATTTTTGTCGAGCATCTGGAAGCTCCGTGCCGCGACCGGCACGCCGCGCCGCGCTTCGTCCTCGACGATGAGGTAGCTCGTGTAGGGCGTGACGATGGCGTAGCGCCGCGCGAGATCCACGATCTCGTCGCGCAGCTCCTTGTTCTCTCCGCGCAGGCGGACTTCATCGAGCAGCCAGCCCACGCGGCGCAGCGCCCAGAGCTGAGCGATGAACCCGTTGTCCGGCTCGCGTCCGGAAAATTTCACGCGCTGTGCCATCCGCTTCGGCTGGCCGTTCAGCGTGCCATCGAGCACGAGATCGCCCTCGCCGTCGCCCGAGTAGCGGCCCGCGAGCACGAGCTGTTCGCCGCGGAAAAGATCCGGCAGCGGATTCGGGTAGAGCTTCGTGACCTTCACGCCTGCGGGGAAATCCAGCTTCAGATTCGTCAGCAGCGGCTCTTTGATCTTCGTGAAGAAGTTCGAGACTTTCACTTCGAGATCCTCCTCCGGCAGCACGAACTGCGACGCCGCCCGCGTGCGCTCGGCTATCTTGTCGAGCAGGTGCGTGTTGATGTCCGTCCCGATGCCAAAGCAGAAAATCCGCGTGGTGCTCGCCTGGTCCGGCGCGACGCGGGCGACGATGCGTTCCTCGTCCGTCTCGCCGATCGTCGGCTTGCCGTCCGTGAGAAACACGATGACGAACGGTCGCGAGTTGCCCGTGGGCTTCAGCTTCAGCGAACGCTCGAGCGCATCCGCGATGGCCGTGCCACCGATGGGCTTCAGGCTCTTGATGAAGTCCTGCGCCTTGTCGCGATTCGCCTTCGTCGCCTCGGTGAGCTTTTCAAAAAACGGCTCGGCCTCCGTCGAGAATCGCACCAGTTCAAAGCGGTCCGTGTCATTCAGATTCTCCACGCAAAACGCCATCGCCTTCTTAAGCTGATCCAGCTTTTTGCCCGCCATCGAGCCGCTCGTGTCCATCACGAAGACGACATCCTTCGGGTTCACGTCCTTCGATTTCATCACGTCCGCGCCGGGCGATGCGAGCAGCAGGAACCAGCCGTCCTCGCCCTCCTTTTTGTGCGTGAGCAGATGCACGCCGACCTCGGTGTTCGCAGTCGAGTAGAGCAGTTGAAAGTCCGTGTCAGGCCGCGTATTCGACGCCTCCCATCCGACGACGGCGCGCTTCTCGCCATCGCGCTTGATGTCCACGGAATGCGACGGCGAGTAGAGCGCCTTGATGGGCGCATCCTGGTTGATCGTCACGCGCATCGAGACCGTCTTGAGCGGCTGCGCGGAAAATTTTTCCGTGTTCAGCGGATAGAGATACGTCGCGATACCGCCGTCCACTTTGAGCAGCTCGGTGTACGCGAGCGTCACCTTTTTCCGCGAATGCGGCTCGATGGGGAAAATGCGCACGCGGAACGCCGCGCGGCCCGTGTATTCGAGCAGAGCGGGGTCCTTCTGCCGGCGCACGATGTCCTCGTAGATCGCGCGCGCCTTCGCCGCGTCGAGCAGCTCGGCCTCCACGTCCTTGCCGCCGATCTGCATCGTGAACTTATCGAGATGCGCGCCCTTCGGAATCGGGAAAATGTATTCGCCCTCAAGGTTCGCGTTGTTCGGATTGAAGAACTCCTGCTCGACGCGCGTGACCGATTTCTGCCCGGTGATGTCCACGTCCACCTTGTGAAACGTGACCTCCAGCGGCGCGAAGACGTAGTGCGGCGGCGGCATCGGGCGATGAGGCGGATGCGGGAACGGCGGTGCGAATGGCGGCGGATTGTGGATGATGATGAATCCGTCGGCGCGCGCGCCGCAGACGAGTGCGAGAAGAGCCGAGAGCACGGCGAGGAGTTTTGCTTTCATGTTCCGAGATTGCCACGCCGCACACCGGCATGTGTCAGGGCGCTGTGCGGAGTTTGTCAGAAAATCGTCACGCGGGGCCTGGAGCGCTTTAGGAAATGATGTATCCGCTTCCGTCGCAATCGCACATGGAGCCGGGGCGCCGTCGCACCGTGTTTGAGCCTCGGGGCGAGGGCACCCCGACTCCTTGCTGAACTCGGCCGTGCGGCTACGAGATTGCTCAAATGGCTATGGCAGATGAATTGCGACGTCTTGCGATGAAGTCTGACCCCGGTGAGGAATCCGCGCAGGCTCTGCAGACAGGATTGCCTGCGTTGCAGCCCGCGCTTACTTCACATGCAGCATGGCGCGCATGATGAGGTGGTGGCCGGGGAATGAGCACACGTATGGATCGTCGCCGGGCGACCCGGGCGCGATCAAGTCCAGGACTTCCTCCTTCACGTCATCAAGAAGCTTCGTGTGCCAGATGATGTCCTTGCTTTCGACTGCAAGGGATTTGCTTTCGCGACCGCCACGCCGGAAACGGTCAGACGGAGATCGGCGTCGCGGCGTGAGGGGGTATGTTCACACCCGCGCCACAAACGGATGCAGCGCCGGCACGGCCTGCCACACCCGGCGTGCGACCACCGGCGGCGGATCGTCCATGATGTCGATCCTCACGACGCCCGGCTCGCGCTGCGGGTCGGGCGGTTCCGTGGAGCCGAGTTGCGAACCGAGCAGTGAAGCGGGGAAAAAATGCGTCTGTGCCTGCTCACGCAGCAGCAGACGCTTCTTCAGGACTTCCGGCGACACATCCAGCCACGCGATGAACACCTGGCCGCCGACGATGCGCGCTTCGTTCACGTAGGTGCGGAAGCGATCCCGGGTCCGCCGGCGGATGCACGAGCACGCAATCACCACGCTTTCTCCGCGGCGCCGCCATGCGATCATCCCGCCGATGATCCGTTCGGCCCAGTTCTGCCGGTAATCGTCCGCGAGCGGCGTGCCGTTCTTCATCAGTCCCACCGCCTCGCTGCTGTGATAATCATCGGCATCGATCACCGGCAGGCTCAATTCCCGGCCGACCTCCTCCGCGACGACACTTTTCCCCGATCCGCTCGGCCCGGCGATGATGAGTGCATACCAGCGATCCCGGACGAGTAGTTCAGACATGGAATTTTCCTTTCAAGACAAGTGGTCGCAGGGGAATGCCCGGACCGAATCTCGCAGTCGCGCGATTTGCGGTCGCAAGATGACATGAGGTTTTCAAGTCGCGCGAGATTCCGCGAATCTCAAGGCTATGACAACCCAAAATACCCCAAACTCCAGCGAACAATACGAAGCGATCAAACTCGGCATCGACGCGCATGCACAGTGGTATTCCGTGAGCCGTCAGGTCGATGGCGCCACGCCGCCATTTTCGTTTATTAGTCTGTCAGCTTTGTTTCGGCGGACACAGCCGCGCTCCTCGGGTTGCGGCTCCGCTGCTTTGTGTTCATCGCGCCGCTGTGGTCCATCAGAATCGGCCCACGGAAGGGTGACGGGTCAGGGGTGAAACTGCAGCGCATACAAGTCGGCGTCGCGTAGGACGAAGCGGAGGCGCACGGGTTGGCCTGCGTGCTGGCGCACGTCGGGGCCGTTTTTCCAGCGGACGGTGCGCGCGATTTCGTCGCCGATGATTTCAACGCAGTCGGCGAGG
>BJFP01000034.1 GCA_014189875.1 Verrucomicrobiota bacterium
GACGCTGCGACTACGCGAGCCTGAATGCGCCCGAAGGCATGCGCCCCATGCCGCTCGGTGCAGAGGCCGCACCCGCGAACGGCCTCGACTACCAGATGCTCAAGCCCGCCGAACTCAACAACGTGGAAAAGCTCGCCATCCTGCTCCTCAGCGACACGAACGGCGCCGCCGTCCGCGAAGTCGGCCCGCCGCGGAACTGAGCGAAGGTGGAAGCGGAGCGCTCCATTCGCGCGCTTGCTGACCTTGCCTGCTTGGTGAACTTTCACGCACGACGACTCACGCCCCCGATGCCCGCACACAAGCCCACGACCAAATGCCCCATCTGCGGAAAGCCGGCGGACTTCGACACACCGCCCGCCGGCCCGTTCTGCTCCGCACGCTGCAAGATGCTCGACCTCGGCAAATGGCTCGGCGAGGACTACCGCATCAGCGAACCGCTGCGGCCGGATCACTTCGAGGAATTCGAGGAGCTGTCAGGCGACGCGCTGGATTCCCCGGAGAAATCGCGCAACGAAACGTCCCCGTGAGAGCGTGGCCGGCAGGCTGATTCGCCCTGCCGCTAATCCACCCCGCGGATCGCACGGATCGCCGCCGCCATGTCCGGCGCTGCGAAGACACTCGTGCCGGCGACCAGCGTGTCCGCACCCGCCCCTATGCTCACCTTTCCCGTCACCGCATTGATGCCGCCATCCACCTCGATGCGATAGCCCAGCTCGCGTGACTCACGTGCGTCGCGTGCCGCGCGCACCTTCTCCATCATCTCCGGGATGAACGGCTGCCCGCCGTATCCGGGCTCCACCGTCATCACCAGCACGAGATCCACATCCGCGAGAAACGGCTCGACGCTCGCGAACGGCGTGCCCGGCTTCAGCGTGATGCCGCAGCCGATTCCCGCCGCGCGGATCGCGCGCAGCGTCGCCGCCACATCGCACGATGACTCGGTGTGGATCGTGATGTTCTTCGCCACCTTCGCAAAGCGCGGCCAGAACGTGTCCGGCCGCGTGATCATGAGATGCACATCGAGCGGCACCGTCGCCGCCTCCGCCACGCAGTCGCAGAATGCCGGGCCGAAAGAAATGTTCTCCACGAGATGCCCGTCCATCACATCGAGGTGCAGCCAGTCCGCGCCCGCCTCCTGCACCGCGCGGATCTGCTCATGCAGACATCCCCAGTCTGCGGCAAGAATGGAAGGCGCGATGATGGTCGGATGCGTCATGCCGCGCAGCAAAGCGCGCAGCACGCGCGCTGGCAAGACGCAGCGGACGATGTGGGCGGGACGATGTGGAATTTTCCGGCCGTTCCAGTTGCGTGACAAAAGCGTGAGGCATCTGGCGCGGATGAAAAGCGGCCGATCGGTGGCAGGAATTGGCGAGCACACGCGGCCCGCCTGTCGTGCCACGCGACTCGCGCGCAGCGAGATGAGCGCCCCTTGACCGACAACGGGCGGCAGGAAAACTCAGCAGCACGGGAAACCGGAGCAGGAAATCGAGTCGGCAGTCCCTCGCTGGATTGCGCGAGCGTGTGCTCCTATTTCGCCGGGAGCACCCTCTCCCGCCACTGCCGCACGCTGCTCATGTCCAGCCGTTCGCCTGCAAACTCGATCTGCTTCACGGGCTTCGTGCCGTTCGCGCTTTCGCGTTTGAGGACGCTGCTGATTTCCATCCAGCGTGCGTCGGCGAACTCCTGCTTCGCACTGCCGGTAGCGCGCCCGTCTTCCCCAGGAAAAGTGCCGATCACGAGCATCACGGGATGCGGCTGGTTCGTCCACGTCTTCACCCATCGCTCTTTCTCGATCCTGAAAATCTCCGTGCCGTCCTTCCGCTTCGTGGGTGGTGGCTCAGTTTGGAAATAGATGAAGCAGGAAGCCATGAACCCATGAAGGAGATTTCCTGATTTCATGGCTTCCTGCTTCAAAATGAGCCAGCACCACCTCGTAAGATGAGAAACGAAGTATGCCGCCCACTCTGTTTTATGCCCTAAGCGGCAATTGCCGGCCTTGAGTTGCAGGCAAGAACCGTAGCCGCGTTTGTAAAAACGCGGGCAGATCTTGCGGCACGGAAAGGCAAGCCCATTCGCCGAAGGCATCCCCTGCGAAAGTCAGTCCGAACAAAGGGATGAGGGTGCGTTTCATAGGCACCCTTTAACAGGCGCTTCCCTCAACAGTTGCGAACTATGTCAGCGACTACGGAATTTTCAGCAGCCGATCAAAACCCAAGCCCCGGCGGCAGGCCCATGCCTCCGGTGATTTTTCCCATCTCGGCCTGCATGAGCGCGCGGCCTTCCGCGATCGCCTTTTGCACGCCGGTCAGCACGAGATCCTCGAGCATTTCCACATCGTTCGGATCCACCACGTCCTTGCTGATCTTGATCGAGAGGATGTCCCCCGCCCCATTTGCCGTGACGGTGATTTTTCCTCCGCCGGCGGTGGCTTCGACGATCCGCTGTCCAAGTTCCTCCTGCGCCTGCTGCATGTCTGCCTGCATCTTCTGCGCCTGCTTCATCATCTTCTGGATGTTCATGGTCGGTGTGGTTTTTTGGGTGTGAGCCGCAATGAATCAGCCCGGCACATGCGATGTCGAGCGCGACGTGCATCGCCTCGATTTCCGCATTGTCTTTGCCTCGCTGTGGGAATGGAATCGCACACATGAAACGTACGTCCATCCTGAAGCGGTTTACCCAAGTCACCCTCGCCCTCGCGTCGCTGGCTTTCACGCAGTGCGACAAACCCGCCGCCGACACGCCAGCCGGCTCGACGACAACCACTCCGGCGTCGAAACCGGCAGCGCCGGGGAATTCCGTCGCGCTCGTCGGCGAGGGCGCGTCCGCATCGTTCCGCACGGTCACTTCGCACCTGGATCTCGGCGCGCGTTCCTTCGAGTATTCGGAGGCAGGCGGCGTAAAGATGCTCGTAGGATTACTCGATGAAATCTTCAAGGCGCTCCCCGAACGTGACCGCAAGGACTTCCCGCCGGGCTTCACGTTTGAAAAGCTGTTCCAGCTTCTCGGCCTCGATTCCATCGCAGCCACCGGCGCAAGTTCGCGCGCACGCGGCGACGGTTCGTTTCATTCGCGCTCATTCGCCCACACGCCGCAGGGCCGGAAGGGCCTGCTCACCCTGAGCGGCGGCCCCGCGGCGAAGCTGATGCTCCTCGATCTCGCGCCGAAGGACACGGACCTCGCGCTGGAATTTCCGATCAACCTCAAGGATATCGCGCGCGACACGCTCCCCGGCATCCTCGCGATGATCCCACCGAAGGAACGCGCAACCATTGAACAGGAAATGGCGAAGCCACTTGCCCCTCTCACGCTCAGCGGAAAGCAGATGCTCGAGAAGCTCGATGCACGCATCGGCATTTATCTCCGCCTCGATCCTTCGCAAAAATTCCAGCCTTCGCCGAATGCACCCGAATTCCCCGGCGCGGACGGCGTGATCGTGATCGAACGGCTCGGCTGGCTCGTCGAGGCGCTGAAGCCGCAGTTCATGCCGATGCTCTCGCAGCCCGAAGCACCAGTCACGTTCACCGACGAGGGTGGCGTGCTCACGGTCCGCATGAAGGCTCCCGCCGGTCCGGCTCCGATGGACTTCCAGCCCGTCGTGCGATTCGATTCAAAGGCCGACCGGATCATCATCGCCTCGCGCGTCGCGCTCTTCGACTCAATCGTCGCGGGCAAGGAAAAGATCACGCAGGGCGCAGACTTCACGCAGGCGTGGCGCGACCTCCCGACCGAGGGAAATGCAAGCATGTACGTCTCCGCGCGGCTGCTGCAGACCGTGGGCAATCTCGTCGCGAAAGCCACGGAGAAGGAAGGCGGCTCCGGAGCGGACAAAGCGATCATCGCGAAACTTCTCGGCTTCGTGAAACCGCACCTCAGCCGCGGCCATGCGCTTGTCGTCGCCAATCAGGCCGACGGAATCTTTGCAGCAGCGAACAGTTCGATCCCAGTCGGTTCCTCGACGATCGCCGCAGTCTCCACCGCCGCCGTGCTGGCCGGGATTGCCGTGCCCAATTACTCAATGGCAAGAGTGAAGGCCGTCGCCGCGAGTGACATGAACAACCTGAAGCAGGTGAATATCGGACTGAGGTTGTACGCCGTTGATAACGACGGTAAATTTCCTGCCGCGCTTTCCGAACTCTCAAACGCAAAATACGTCGATGATGCCGGCATTCTTGTGTTCACGGATCGCAGCACGCAGCAGCCCATCCCGTGGCTCTATCGCAGTTCGCTCACCGACAACTCACCCGGCAACGAAGTGCTCATCGCCTCACCGAAAGCAGATTCGGACGGAAAGCGCATGGTCGGCTTCGTGGACGGCAGCGTGAAAGCGATCTCCGAGGCTGAATTTCAGACACTCTGGAACAAAAAGTAGGATCGTCCCGGACGGCTCCGCGCACAGTGCGTGCATTCCGCGCGAATCCCGCGTAAGCACCCAGCCATGCCGTCATTCCTCAAGACCCTCTTCGTCAATCCGCCCTCGTGGCAGGGCTTCGATGGCGGCGCGGGATCGCGATATCAGGCGAAGCGCGAGATTCGATCGTTCTGGTATCCGACATGGCTCGCGCAGCCCGCGGCGCTCGTGCCAGGATCGCGGCTCGTGGATGCGCCTCCGCACGATCTCACGAAGGACGACATCCTCCGCATCGCGCGCGATTACGAGCTCGTGGTCATCCACACGAGCGCGCCGACTTTGCGCGGCGACGCGGCGCTCGCGGAGTCGCTGAAATCGCAGCAGCCGGGGCTTTCCATCGGCCTCGTCGGCGCGCACGCGGCGGTGCTGCCGGAGGACACGCTGCACGCGAGCGAGGCGATTGACTGGGTGGGGCGCAAGGAATTCGACTTCACCTGCCGCGAAGTCGCCGAGGGACTGCCGCTCGAAAAAATCGCGGGCCTGAGTTTTCGCCGCGACGGGAAAATCATCCACAACGAGGAGCGCCAGCTCATCACCGCGATGGATGAGCTGCCGAGCGTGATGGACGTTTACAAGCGCGACCTCGACATCGAGCGCTACGACATCGGCTACCTGAAGCACCCGTATGTCTCGCACTACACGGGCCGCGGCTGCCCCGCGCAATGCACGTTCTGCCTCTGGCCGCAGACCGTCGGCGGGCACAAATATCGCGCGCGTTCGCCCGAGGCCGTCGCGCGCGAGATGGCGCACGCGAAGCAACTTTTCCCGCAGGTGCGCGAGTTCTTTTTCGACGACGACACCTTCACCGCCTACCAGCCGCGCGCCCGCGAAATCGCGCAGCATCTCGGCAAGCTCGGCATCACCTGGAGTTGCAATGCGCGCGCCAACGTGAACTACGAGACGTTGAAAACGATGCGCGACAACGGCCTCCGGCTGTTGCTCGTCGGCTATGAGAGCGGCGACCAGCGCATCCTCGACAACATCAAGAAAGGCATCCGCATCGAGGAGGCGCGCGAGTTCACGCGCAATTGCCGCAAGCTCGGCATCACCATCCACGGCACATTCATCCTCGGCCTGCCGGGCGAGACGCCGGAGACGATGCGCAGCACCGTCGAATTCGCGAAGGAACTCGATGTCTTCAGCATCCAGGTGAGCCTCGCCGCGCCGTATCCCGGCACGGAGCTCTACCGGCAGGCGGTCGAAAACGGATGGTTCGGCCGCGACACGGCGCTCGTGAGCGAGAGCGGCACGCAGACCGCCGCGCTCGAATACGACGGCCTCAAGCGCGAGGAGATTTTCGCGTGGGTGGAAAAATTCTACCGCGCGTATTACTTCCGCCCGCGCCCGATCGCACGCATCGTCGGAACCATGCTCACCGACTGGAAAGTGATGAAGCGCCGCCTGCGCGAAGGCGTGGAGTTCTTCCGCTTCCTGCGGATGCGCAGTGCGTCGTAAATGTAGTACGGCGCCGACCATGGCAGCACAGTGCCCGCATCGCAGACCATCGGATCAAGGATCGTCTAGCCAACGCCGCCGTGCGCGGTTAATTCCCGCGCACCCATGACTCCGACCAAGCTCCTCCTCGCCGCAGCCCTGTTCACCCTTCCCCTCCACGCCGAAGAGAACTGGCCGCAATTCCGCGGGCCGAACGGCGACGGGCACAGCGATGCGAAGTCGCTCCCACTCAAGCTCGGCGAAGGCGTGAATGTGAAATGGAAAACCGCGACGCACGGCAAGGCGTGGTCTTCGCCGGTCATCTGGGGCAACGAAGTGTGGCTCACGACGGCGACCGAGGACGGCAAGGAACTCGGCGTGATGGCGTTCGACAAAGCCACGGGAAAAGTGCTGCACGACAAGGTGCTTTTCAAAGTCGAGAAGCCGCAGTTTTGCCACAAGTTCAACAGCCACGCGTCGCCGACGCCGGTGATCGAGGACGGCAGACTTTACGCAAGCTGGGGCTCGCCCGCCACCGCGTGCATTGACACAAAGACATGCGCGGTCGTGTGGGAGCGGCGTGACTTTGTGTGCAACCACTACCGTGGCTCGGGGAGCTCGCCGGTCGTCTGGAACGGACTGCTCTTCAATCATTACGACGGGAGCGACCACCAGTTCATCGTCGCGCTCGACAAAAAGACCGGCAAGACCGTGTGGGAAGTGAAGCGCTCCGTGGACTACAAGGACCTCACGCCCGACGGAAAAGTGCAGGCCGACGGCGACTGGCGGAAGGCCTACGCGACGCCCCATGTCGTCGAGTGGCAGGGCAAGCCGCTTCTGCTCTCCAGCGGTGCGAAGGCGCACTACGCGTACGAGCCCGCGACGGGCAAGGAAGTGTGGCGCTTCGACGAGCACGGTTCGCACAGCGCGGCGGCGCGCCCGGTGGTCGGGGGCGGGATGGTCATTTTCCCGGCGGGCTTTGGAAAAAAGCAGATCATCGCGCTAAAACTCGGTGGCAGCGGCGCGCTGGACGGATCCTCCGTCGCATGGCGCGAAACCAAGGGTGCTCCGAACAAGCCGAGCCTGATCCTCGACGGCGATTACGTTTACGCCGTGGACGACAAGGGCATCGCGACCTGCTTCGAGGCAAAAACCGGCGCAGTGAAATGGACCGAGCGCATCGGCGGCGACTACTCCGCGTCCCCTCTCCTCGCGGCGGGCCGGCTCTACTTTTTCAGCGAAAGCGGCACCGTAACGATCGTCGCCGCCGCGCCGGAATTCAAAAAGCTCGGCGAGGGAAAATTCGACGACGGCTTCATGGCCGCGCCCGCAGCGAGCGGCAAGGCGCTCTTCCTGCGCACGCGCACGGCGCTCTACCGCGTGGAGGAATAGCGCGGCGGACGCGGGAAATCGGGCCTCGCAACGTGGCTTCACCCGCGCTATTGATCCTGCCATGAGTCTGCTGACCATCGAAGTCTCCATTGATCACGGCCGGGTGACGCCGACCGAGCCGATCCAGTTGCCGGAAACCGGACGCGGCCTCCTCACTATTCTTCCTGAGCCCTCCGCCCTGCGCGATCCGCTGCTGCCCCATCCCATTTTGAGCAAAACGCAGATTCTTTACGATCCGACGGAGCCGCTGTCTGACGACGAATGGCCGGAATCGCTGCGATGATCCTGCTCGATACCTGCGCCCTATTGTGGCTCCTCGCGGAGCCGAAACGGCTTTCCACGCGGGCGCAGAAGGTGATCGACGCGTCCCGCGGAAAACTCGCGGTTTCCGCAATCAGCGCCTTCGAGATCGCGATCAAGGTGCAGAAGCGCAGACTGATTCTCCCGCTTCCCGCAGACGAATGGTGGAGCACCACGCTTGCCCACCACGGGGTTGAGTGCATCCCGGTTTCAGCCGAGATCGCCCTCGCCAGCGTCGCACTTCCTCAGCATCACCATGATCCCGCAGACAGGATTATCATCGCCACAGCGGCACATCATTCGGCGGCGATTGTGACATCCGATGCGCTGTTTCAAAATTACGAAGGGATCAACGTTGTGTGGTGAGGGCACTGAAGTTTGACGGCTTTACCTCCCTGCACAGTCCCATCATTTGCATTTCGGCATGGCCAATCTGATTGAATCCCTCGCACTGCTTGCAGACTCCACGCGTCTGCGGCTTCTGCTGCTGCTCGGCGAGGAGGAGCTGTCCGTCGTCGAGTTGCAGGAGATCCTCGGCATGGGGCAGTCGCGCATTTCGAACCACCTCGCACAGCTCCGGCAGGCCGGCCTCGTGCGGGACCGGCGCTCGGGGAAGAACATCTACTACGCGCCCGCCGGACGCGACTCGCTGCCCGACCTCGAACCGATCCTGAAGGCCGCGCGCCGCGAGATCGCCGAGGCCGAGCACGACCGCACCGCGCTGAAAGTCGCGGTGCAAAAACGCAACGACCGCACGCGGGAATACTTCAACAAACTCGCGGGAAAATTTGGCCGCACTTACTGCCCCGGACGCACGTGGGAAGCCGTCGCGCACTTCCTTTTCCTCCTCGTGCCGCAGGACACGGTCGCAGCAGATCTCGGCGCCGGCGAGGGCACGCTCTCGCAGCTCCTTGCGAAGCGCGTGCGCAAAGTCATCGCCGTGGACAACAGCGAGAAGATGGTCGAGTTCGGCGCAAAGCTCGCGAAGGAGCACGGGCTCACGAATCTCGAATTCCGCCTCGGCGACATCGAAAATCCGCCCATCGATCCAGGCAGCGTGGACCTCGTGCTGCTCAGCCAGGCGCTGCATCACGCGGAGCATCCGCAGGCGGCGATCGCGGCTGCTGCAAAGTTGCTCCGCAAGGGCGGGCGCATCGTGGTGCTCGACCTTCTTCAACATCAGTTCGAGGAAGCGCGCGAACTTTATGCCGACCGCTGGCTCGGCTTCGGCGAAGCCGATCTGCACGGCTGGCTGGAGAAGGCCGGCTTCAGCGGCATCGAAGTGATGACCGTCGCGAGAGAGCCGCAGCCGCCGAACCTTCAGACGCTGCTCGCGACGGGAGTGAAAAATTGAATGACCGATGACGGATGACGAGCCGCGGCGCGGCTCCTTTCGTCATTCGTCATTCGTCATTCGTCATTCGTCATTCCGCCCTGATCTCGATCGGCGTCCCCACCCGCACCTTCTCGTAGATATACCGCGCCACATCGTCCGGCACACGGATCGAGCCGTGCGCCGCGGGATACCCCGGCAGCACTCCGCCGTGGATGCCGAAGCCCGTCTCCGTGAAGCGGCAGAAAAACGGCATCGTCGTGGCGATGTAACGCGTGCCCGCGGGCGCGGCATCGAGCTTCATGCTCACGCCTGAACGCACCGTGCGCCCAATCTTGTCCACGAAACTTCCGTAGGTTGAGGACTCGTGCTTCTTGATTCTTTCCAGCACGGTGAAAGTGCCCGCCTGCGTCGCCGCGCCGCGTTTTCCCGAGGAAATCGGCGAGTCAATGCACATCTCGCCGCCGACCAGCATCACGATGCGCTGCGTCGCGAGATTCACGACGAGGCGCGTGTTCTCCGGCGTGGACTTCAGGTAAGTCTCCGGGACGACACGCAGCGGCTCCTGTTTTTTGATCCAGTCCTTCACGCCCTTCGCCTCCGGCTCGTCCGCGTCCTTTCCGACGGCCCATGCAATCGAACAGGCGAGAAGAGTCGTCGCGAAGATGGCGGCGTGGAGAGAACGGAGCATTGCACCACGTTTGTACGGAAACGCGCGCACGCGCCGCAATGCCGGAAATCGCCCTGCTGCATTGCAAGCTGCGTGCCGCGCTGCATATATGCCCACGCACTTCCCCGTGTTCATCAAGACGCTTATCGCCGCGACGCTCGCCGCCGCCCTGCTTTCCTCCGCCGAGGCGCAGGGTCGCCGCGATTTGAAGGGTGGAGGAGTGCCTCCGCCAGTCGTATCGCAGACCGTCGCCGCGCAGCGCGGGGAGAAAATCACCGTGCCGCTCGGCATCCACGGCACCCGCGGCGAACTGCTGGAATTCATCATCCGCACGCCGCCCGCGCACGGAAAACTCTCGCCGGTGAAAAACGCGGCGATGAACACAGCAACGGTGACCTACACGCCGTCCGCACGAAGCGACGCGGCCGAGGATCGTTTCTTCTACGCGGTGCGCGGCTCCGAAGGCGTCTCTGCTCCGGGCGTGATCGCGATCCGTTTTTCCGATCCCGTCGTCCCGCAGCCGAGGCTCGCCGCGCCGCACGAACTGGAATTTCCGCCGACGTTCCCCGGCCAGCGGAGTACGGCGGAATTGGAAATCACGAATGATGGCGGCGGGTTCCTCGAAGGCGGGGTGAGTGTGGAGGAGCCGTGGAGCATCGAGGGGATCAAGATTTTCAAAATCGCCGCGAAGAGCAGCGCACTGATCAAACTCGTCTTCTCGCCGACGCAGCCCGGCGTGCGCACCGGCGAGGCGGTCATCGGCGGTGCGCAGCGGAAAGTCGTGGCGCTGCGGGCGAGCGCGGAGCAGCGCCTCGAGGCAGCGCCGGCAATGCTGAAACTCACCGCGCAACCCGGCAACCAGACGCGCATGGGCGTGCTGAAAATCACAAACCGCTCCGATGATGACGCAACCGTGAGCATGGAAGCCGGTGGAAATATCCTGGTGAACCGCAGCATCCGCGTGCCCTCGCGCAGCACGTCATCGGTCTCCGTCTTCGCCGACGCCGCCGAGGGCGCGGCATTCGACGATGTCGTGAAGCTGAATTGCAAGGAATGGAGCGCGAGCGTGAACGTCCATGCCGTCGCAGTCGGCGCGATTTTGCAATTTGCGACCGCCGAAGTGAGCATCACGGGCAGCGCCGGTGACGCGATCGCAAGCACGGCGATTTTGGAAAACAGCGGCGGCGAACCCGTGACGGTACGCCTCGATGTGGGTCGCCCGTTCGATCTCGCGTCGCGCGTCGTCACCGCGCCCGCGCGCGGTCGCGTGGAGATTCCGATCCTCGCG
This sequence comes from Verrucomicrobiota bacterium, assembly GCA_014189875.1. Taxonomy (GTDB): domain Bacteria; phylum Verrucomicrobiota; class Verrucomicrobiia; order Chthoniobacterales; family Chthoniobacteraceae; genus SXWH01. Next base: position 10,826 of record BJFP01000034.1, read on the forward strand.
CGCAGCGAAAATGCGGGTAAATTTCAATCCGCCCTGAAGGCCAGCGGAGAAGGCGGCTCGGCGACCGTGCAGGTGAAGGCGGAGATCGCAGAGCCTTTGCAGATCCGGAGGGACGCACGCGCATCCCCGACCGCGCCCGAGAAAATGCCGGAGAACCCGCCCGCGGAAGACGCATCGAAAGATGACGATTCGCCGCTGATTCCGACCGAGGCGAAAGACTTCCCGAATGCGCTTGGAAAATTCGCACGCGGCACGGGCACGAACACCGCGGTGATCGAATGGCCCGCGAGCCTCGGCCCGGTGGAAAATCTGCGCATCGAGGAGCGCGTGCTGTCCATTTCCGACGGAGACGGATTGCAGATTGGATGGTCGCCGCTGCCAACCGCGGCGATTACAGCGACAGGCGGGCAGATGACCGTGGCCCTGCGCGGGCTCAAGCCGGGGACACTCTACACGGTGCGAATCGTGACGGGCAGCGACAAGGATGCGACCGTTCTCTTTACCGCAGACTTCAAGACCACACCGAAGAAACCCGTTTTCACCGTCGCAAAAATGCGCACGCCGCTCCTCGGCATCGCGCTCTGCGTGCTGCTTTTCGCCGTCTGGCGGGCACGGCGGGCAACGCCGAAGTAAGTCCGCTCATCGCACGGCGAAGCCCTGCATCACGCGCCGATGCGCTCCTGGAGCACTCCCGCAATCCTGTCCGCGTGTGCCTCGATCACCACGCTGTCGCGGCCTTCGATGAGCAGGCGGATTTTCGGCTCCGTGCCGCTGTATCGCAGCAACACGCGGCCCGCGCCGCCAAGGATTTTCTCCGCCTCGGCCACGAGCGCAGTCACATCGGGCATCTGATCGATCGGGATCTTCTCGCGCACCTTCAGGTTACGCTGCGCCTGCGGATACTTGCGCAGGCATTGTTTGAGTTCGCTGAGCGGCTTCCCGCTCTCAGCCATGATGCGCAGGATTTGCAGCGCGCTCACGATGCCGTCGCCGGTCGTCGAGTAGTCGCGGAAAATCATGTGCCCGCTCTGCTCGCCGCCGACATTCAGTTCGTCGCGCAGCATCGCCGCGATCACGTGGCGGTCGCCGACCTTCGTGCGCAGCACGCGGCCCTTGTGCTCGGCCAGCGTCTCGTCGAGGCCGAAATTGCTCATCACCGTCGCTACGAGCGTGTCCTTCGCAAGCGCGCCGCGGCGCAGGTGATCCACTGCGGCGATGGCGAGGATGTCGTCGCCGTCCACGACCTCGCCCTTCTCGTCACAGAGCTGCACACGGTCGGCGTCGCCGTCGTGGCTGATGCCGATGTGCGCGCCGGTCTCCCTCACGAGCCGCGCGATTTCATTCGGATACGTGCTGCCGCAATTCGCGTTGATGTTCCGCCCGTCCGGCTTGTCGTGAAAAATGGAGCACGTCGCGCCCAGTTCGCGCAGAATCCACGGCGTGCTCTTGTATGCCGCACCGTTGCCCGCATCCACGGCGATGCGGATGCCTTCGAGGGTGAGCCCTTTTGGGAAACTCGCCTTTGCGTGTTCGACATACCGCCCCAGCGCGTCGTCAATGCGCTTCGCTTGGCCGATCTTTCCCGCGATGGGCCGGATGTTTTCGATCTCGCCGCTGAAGACGAGATTCTCGATCCGCTGCTCGATCGCATCGTCTAGCTTGTAGCCGTCATGCCGGAAAAATTTGATGCCGTTATCCTCATACGGATTATGCGACGCGCTGAGCACGATGCCGCCATCCGCACGCAGCGAGCGCGTGATGTAGGCCACGCCCGGCGTCGGCAGCGGGCCGAGCAGGAAGACATCCACACCGAGCGACATCAGCCCCGCGGCCATCGCATTTTCGAGCATGTAGCCGGAAAGGCGCGTGTCCTTGCCGATGACGATCACGGGCCGGCGATCCGTGCGATGCGTGAGCCGTCCGGCCTCGGTGAATACGTGCGCCGCCGCGCGTCCGAGCTTCAGCGCGGTCTCGGCGGTGACGGGTTCCAGGTTTGCGACCCCACGGACGCCGTCTGTGCCGAAAAGTTTCCTGTTGCTGTCGGGGGATTCCGCCACGCCGCTATTTTTTGTCCCCATACGCTGTCGCTCCAAATTCGATGCTGTACGCGCCCTTAGGCGGCGATGTTATCGTGTCGTTCAACTGGCTTTTTCGGATGACCGCCCAGAGGAGGATCGCCAGCGACAGGGACACGGTCTTCGCCAGCAGGTTGTTCGTGAGCAGTGCTTTCATCAGGGAGCATCACCAGTAGTTCGGAAAGCCGCGCACGCAAGCTCGCTGGCGTGAATTCACGTTCAAGTTTCGCGCGATGGCAGAGCGAGATGCCCCCGGTCTCCTCGCTCACGATGAGCACGATCGCGTCGCTCTCCTCGGTGAGCCCGATGGCCGCGCGATGCCGCAGGCCGAGATTGCGGTCAATGTCCTGCCGCTGGCTCACGGGAAAAATGCAGCCCGCACTCACGATGCGGTCGCCGCGCACGATGAGGCCGCCGTCGTGCAGCGGAGTCTTCGGGTGGAAAATGGTGACGATGAGTTCGGGCGAGAGCTTGCTGTCAATCATCACGCCGCTCTCGATATGCGACTGGATGTCCGTCCCGCGCTCGATGGCGATGAGCGCGCCGAGGTGCCTGCCCGAAAGATCGAACGCAGTCTGCGCCAGTTCCTCCACGATCTCCTTGTTCTCCGGCGCGATGCCGAAGATGTGATGGCTCCCGACCTGCGCGAGCATCCGCCGGAGTTCCGGCTGAAAAATCACGACCAGAGCGAGGATGACGACGGCGGAGATTCGCTGGAGCAGCCAACTGATCACCACAAGTCCGAAGAGCTGCGAGAGCAGCACGAGCGCCAGCACGAGCGAGCCGAGCCCGGTGAGCACACGCAGACCGCGCGTGCCGCGGAGGCCGACATACGCAAAGTAGATCCCCACCGCGAGGATGAGAATCTCCAGCGCATCCTTCCAATACGTCCGCGCCATCTCCTGCATCGTCGCGAGGATCATGTGCCGAGAATCGCCTCCGTCATCCGGAGCGCCTCCACGTTGGGCTTCACATCATGCACGCGGAAGATGCGCGCGCCGTTCGAGCGTGCATGGCACGTGAGCGCGACCGTCGGCCACTCACGATCCTCCATCGCGGCGTAGCCCGTCACTTTTCCGATGAAGCTCTTGCGCGAAACACCCACCGCGAGCGCGTGTCCCGGCAGCGCGATCTCCGCCGTGCGCCGTAGCAGGGCAAGATTGTGCCCCGTCGTTTTTCCGAATCCGATTCCAGGATCAAAAGCTGTCGCTGCGGGAGGCACGCCGGAGGCTATGCATCGCCGCAGGGTCGCGCAAAAGAATTCCCGCACGACGGCGCAAACGTCACCGTAGCGCGGATCGCCCTGCATTGTTCTGGGTTCGCCCTGCATGTGCATGACGACCACTCCGGCGCAGGTGTCTTTGGCCGCAGCGAGCATCGCATCGTCGAGGAAGCCGCCGACGTCGTTGATCACCGACGCGCCCGCGCCCATCGCAGCGCGCGCGACGGCGGGCTTCATCGTGTCCACGCTGATCACAAACCGTTCGCCGTGCCCGTCCAGTTTCGCGAGCCGCCCGATGATCGGCAGCACGCGCAACAGCTCCTCACCTTCATCCACCGGCTCCGCGCCGGGCCGCGTGCTCTCGCCGCCGACATCAATGATCTCCGCACCCTGCGCGATCATCGCCTGCGCGTGCGCGAACGCCGCGTCCACTTTTGAAAAACGCCCGCCGTCGCTGAACGAATCGGGCGTCACATTCAGGACACCCATCACGATCCCGCGGCGCGTGAGGTCAAATTCGCGCGTGCGGGTCTGCCAAATGATTTGCGGATGGTCGGAAGGTTCGTGCATCTTGTCTGCCTCTCAGGACGTAAAACGACTCGGCACGACAAACCCAAGCCCAATCCCATGAGCACGACCGCGACACCAAGGACACCCGCCAATTTCACCGACCGCCAGTTCCCGCCTTTCAGCCTCGCGCGCCTGCTGCGCACCGTCTTCGCGCCGAAGCCCGGCCAGCGCGTGTGCGTCCTGATCGATCTCGAAGACCCGCGCGACATCACGGATTTCCGCTTCCTGAAAAATCCCGACCTCAGCATCCAGCGTAACGCGCACGACGTGGTCTTCTGCGGCCTGCGCGAAGGCGTGCTCGCGGAACTCAGCCTCACCGGCGGCGAGATGTTCGCGTATGAAGTCACCGGCGGCAGCAATCTCGATCTGCCGGAGAACGCATTCACGCCTGCCGGCACCGAGGTGAAAATGGCCGAGGCGATCTACTCGAAATACGACATCGTCCTCTGCGTCTCGACGTACTCCGCGACTGCGCCGCTCACCGCATTCGCGAAGAAATTCGGCTTCCGCGGCGCGACGATGCACGGGATGAACGCGACCATTTTGCGCAGCGGCCTCGCCGTGGATTACGACGACGTGAGCCGCGAGGCGGAAAAATTGCGCCTCGGCATGACGCGCGCAGACTGGGTCGAGATTGATTTCATTTTCGACGGCCAGCGCCACACGCTGCACCTCGATCTCGGCGCGCAGGAGGCGCAGAAAAGCCACGGCCTCTGCCGCGGCGGCCCGGACATCGCAAATCTCCCCGCCGGCGAAATCTACTACGTGCCGGTGGACGTGCGCGGCGAATTCCCGATGCGCTACGGCGACGGCACCATCGGCCTCCAGCACGTGAAGGGCGGCCGAATTTTCAAAGCGGAACTCCTGCGCGGAAACGCAAAGACCATCGAGGAGCACAACGCGAAACTCACGAGCGATCCCGTCACCGGCGAACTCGGTGAACTCGGCTTCGGCACGCAGCGCCTGCCGGTGAGCGGACGCGACATCCAGGACGAAAAGATCCTCGGCACCATGCACGTCGCCACGGGCCGCAGCGATCATCTCGGCGGGAAGCTCACGCCGGACCGTTTCGCCAACCGCAAAAACGCGACCCACGACGACATCCTCTTTTCACCGACGAAGACGCCCGACATTGCAGTGCCGCAAGTCCGCATGTCGCGCAACGGCCAGACCGTTGTGCTCATCGAAGGCTATGAGCCCGCGGCCTACATGCGCAGCTTGCTCGAAGCGTGATGCGTCCTGGAATTTCCCCTCTTAATCCTGATCGTAATCTTATCCTTAGTCCCCGCCGCCGAGAGCAGGAGTTCCCGAGGCAGGAGCAAGATTAGGATTACGGGTAAGATTTAGAAGCCGCCGCCTTTCCGCATGAACCCCTACGAAACAGACAAGCTCGTCTCGGAGTATCTGCTCTTCCACTACGGCGAGCCGCGCGAGGTGCTGCCGTGGGATTTCGGCCCTGCAAGCGCGCTAAACTACGCCGTCCGCTGCGTGAGCGAATGCGTGGAGGTGGCATCGCTACCACAAAATGCGCGCGCTCTCGACCTCGGCTGCGCCGTCGGACGCTCGACCTTCGAACTCGCGCGGCACTGCACGGAAGTGATCGGCATTGATTACTCGCACCGCTTCATCGATGTGGCCGCGGCACTCGCGGGCCACGGGACTTTTCCGTACGAACGCACCGACGAAGGCGCGCTCACGACGCGCTTGATCGCGAAGGTTCCGGCAGACATCGCGCGCGACCGCACGAGCTTCGAGCACGGCGACGCGCAGAGATTGCGCGAGACGCTCGGCAGCTTCGATGTCGTGCTCGCTGCAAACCTGATCGATCGCCTCAACGATCCGTCGGGATTTCTCGCGCATCTGCCAGCGCTGATCAAAAGCGGCGGACAGCTCGTGCTCACGTCGCCCTACACCTGGCTCGAAGAATTCACGCCGCGCGAAAACTGGCTCGGCGGCTTTTCCGCAGACTGCTTGCCACGCACGACGCTCGACGGACTCCGCGCGGCGCTGTCTGCACACTTCGATCTTATGCAGACAAAAGACCTGCCATTCCTCATCCGAGAGCACGCGCGAAAATTCCAATGGAGCGTCGCGCAGGCCAGCATCTGGAGGCGCAAGTAGCGATGCCGACCGACTGGGAAGAGCGCTACCGCACCGGCGACATGCCTTGGGAAAAAGGCGCGCCGCATCCCGCGCTGATCGCATTTCTCAAATCGAACCCCGTGCATGGCCGAGTGCTCGTCCCCGGCTGCGGCACCGGTCACGACGTGCGCGCGCTCGCGGCCACCGCCGATGAAGTCGTCGGCCTCGACATCGCGCCCTCGGCGATCACGCGGGCCAAGGCCCAGCCGCCAGTCGGCGGCGAGCGCTACCGGCTCGGCGATCTTTTCGCACTGCCGCCAAAACTGCGCGCCACGTTCGACGCAGTCTTCGAGCACACCTGCTTCTGCGCGATCGATCCGTCGCTGCGTGAAAGCTACGTCGCCGCAGTCGCCAGCGCGCTGAAACCCGGTGGTCATCTCCTAGCCATCTTCTACCTCGATCCCGGCCTCGACCCCGGCGAATCAGGCCCGCCCTTCGGCGTGACTCGCGAGGAACTGGACCAAATTTTCTCCCCTCGCTTCACGCTCCTCCGCGAATGGAAGCCGCCCGCGACGTATCCCGGACGCGAAGGCCGCGAGACATTCCGGCTGCTCCAACTCGCCTCGTGATCGCCGTCGGCAATCCTTGGAATTTCGCAGGAACCTCAAACTGCCGGCGGCCCCATCCGGCGGAGATCGCCGGCGGAGATCGCGCTTGCCACCCCGGATGCCGCACCTAGTCTCGCCCGCCCAATCTTCGCACCACGTAACGCATGACCTTAGGCAATCTCCTTTCGGCAGAAACGATCCTCCCGGAGATGCAGGCGACCGAACGCTATGCGGCAATCGCCGAGCTTGTGGATCTGCTCGTCACGCACAGGCAGATCGACGGACCGGATCGCGACACGGTGCTCGCTGCGCTGCGCGCCCGCGAGGAGACGATGAGCACGGGCATCGGCTTTGGCATCGCGATCCCGCACGCATCGAGCGACCGCGTGACAAAAGTGGTCGCGGCATTCGGACGCTCGACGAAAGGGATCGAGTTCGAGTCGCTGGACAATGCGCTCGTGAAATTCGTCGTGCTCTTCGTCGTGCCGAAGGATCAGTTCCAGACGCATCTGCGCACGCTCGCGGCGATTGCGAAATTCCTGAACGACCGCAACGTCCGCGAGCGCCTCGGCACCGCGCCGACCGCTGCGGACGTCCTCGCGGTCTTCGAGAAAAGCCAGACCGCGTAGCTGCGCCTGCGGCTCGTAGCCGCGCTTCTCAAAGCGCGGGCTGATCTTCCCGCGAGAAAACAAAGAGTGCCCCCGCTTTCACAAGTGCGGCTACGAGGCGGACACTTTCTCCGTGCCCTCCGCACATCGCGCGGCTAAATGCCCTCCCCTTTTTCCATGGAAACCATCCAAAGCATTCTCGCATCGCGGCTCGCCGCCGCAGCCGGCGACACCGGCGGCATCGCCGTGACCGTGCAGTCCGCGCAGGACACGCGCTTCGGCGACTACCAGTCGAACGTGGCCATGCAGCTCGCCAAGCCACGCCGCGCAAACCCGCGCCAGCTCGCGACCGAAATCATCGCGAAGCTGCAAGTGGACGACCTGTGCGAGACGCCGGAAATCGCAGGCGCAGGGTTCATCAATTTCCGCCTGAAGCCCGCCACGATCAGCGCGCACCTTTCCGCGCTCGCCGCGGATGATCGGCTCGGCACGCCACTCGTCGCAGCGCGCAGGCTCGTCGTGGACTTCTCGTCGCCGAATGTCGCAAAGCCGATGCACGTCGGCCACATCCGTTCAACGATCCTCGGCGACTCGCTCGCGCGCATCGGGCGTTTCCTCGGCCACACCGTCGTCGCGGACAACCACATCGGCGACTGGGGCACGCAGTTTGGAATGCTCTGCCTCGCGTGGAAGACGCTGCTCGAACGCCCCGCGCTCGACCTCGATCCAATCGCCGAGCTGGAGCGCATCTACAAAATCCAAAACGAGCGCTGCAAAACCGATCCCACCGCGCTCGACGCGGCGCGCGCGGAACTCGTGAAGCTGCAATCCGGCGACGAGGAAAACCTCGGCATCTGGCGCGAGATGATCCGGCTTTCGCAGGCGCAGTTCGACACGATCTATGCGCGCCTCGCGATTCGCTTCGACCACGTGTTTGGCGAGTCGCACTACAACCCGTGGCTGAAGCAAACGGTCGCCGCGCTTGTGGAAAAGGGCATCGCACGCGAGAGCGACGGCGCTCTCTGCGTCTTCAGCGACGGCTCCGTGCCGCAGAAGGATGATCCGTTTTTGATCAAGGACGAGAACGGATGGAAGGATGCGCCCGCGCTCGTGCAGAAGGCCGACGGCGCCGCGAATTACACGACGACCGACCTCGCGACGCTCGATTTCCGCCGCCGCGAATTTTCACCCGACGAGGTGATCTACGTCACCGACGGACGCCAGCAGCTCCACTTCCGCCAGCTCTTCGCGATCTGGAGGCGCTGGCAGCCGGAGTCCGCGTTCAAGCTCTCGCATGTGTGGTTCGGCAGCATCATGGGCGAGGATGGCAAGCCTTTCAAAACGCGCAGCGGCGACACGGTGAAGCTCGGCCAACTCCTCGACGAAGCCGAGGAGCGCGCGTTCGCGACCGTCACGGCAAAGAGCCCCGAGATGCCCGAAGCCGAGCGCCGCGACGTCGCACGCATCGTCGGCATCGGCGCGGTGAAATACGCCGACCTGCTGCCAAACCGGCAGAGCGACTACGTTTTTTCGTGGGACAAAATGCTGAGCTTTCAGGGCAACACCGCGCCGTATCTGCAATACAGCTACGTGCGGATTCGATCGATTTTTCGGAAGGGCGGGATCGATCCGGCGTCGGTGCGACCAGGCGCGGAACATCCGACATCCAACGATGCGGTGCCGCTCACGGAGGCCGGTGAACTTTCGCTTGCGAAGAAGCTCGCGCAGTTTGGCGAAATCCTTCCGATGATCCTCGACGATCACCGCCCGAATCTCCTCTGCAATTACCTCTACGAACTCGCGGGGGCGTTTCATTCATTCTTCGAAAGCTGCCCCGTACTCAAGGCCGAGGAACCCGCGCGCAGCACGCGTCTGCTGCTGTGCGACACGACCGCGCGTGTGCTCGCCAAGGGCCTCGAACTCCTTGGCATCGGCGTGCCAGAGCGGATGTAGG
>BJFP01000035.1 GCA_014189875.1 Verrucomicrobiota bacterium
CTGACTTCCTTCGCGATGTCGTGGCCGTAGCGCAGATCGTCCTCCACGCGCGATTTGATCTTCGGCCCGGCGATGAGTCCGGCGGGCGCGAGGTGATCGTCCATGAAAGTCGTCGCGGGGAGCAGTTCGACGCCGATCTTTTTCATCTCCTCGCCGATGGCGGCGAAGATGGTCTCCGCATTGCGGCGCTTGAGGCGTGCGAGGAGGAAGAGCGCCTTAAAATCGGGACGCAGGTCGAAGAGGTTTTTCGGCGCGATCTGCCCGGCCATCACCGCGTGGCGCGTGCCGCTTTTTTCCAGATACTTGAGCAGCTTCCCGAGCTGGCCCACGCGCAGCCATTCGATGTCATCCACCTCGGCGGCAAGCGTGCTGCTCGTCTCGTCGGTGAACGACGCGGCGACGATGCGTTTCACCCCAGCCTTGCGCGCACCGCGTGCCATCGCAAACGGGTAGCTCCCGTTTCCGGCGACGATGGCGAGTGTGTCAGGCGTTTCCAAATCGCGCGGAAGCTACGTCGCGGCCTTGCCGCGTGTCGAGAGTGGGCGCGACCGGATGGGCACTGCCCGGCGGAAACGCGGAGGGCATTTTGGATTACGCCAGCCCTCTGGCGCTTTGTGGCAGGAGGCGGAGCAGCGGTCTGGCGCGGTGCAGGAATGCAAACGCGCGCCCGGCCCGCCACGTCGCTCCGCTCCATCCGAAAGCGCCAGATGACTGGCACACTCCAAAGGCTGCGCCACATCCGACGCGGCAATCTGCACCGCGCGATCGTGACTCGTCATTCAAATTGCCTGTCATTCAAATTGCCTTGCGACATTCCCACAGCGCTCGCATCGTCACCGCTCCAAAACCGCATCCACATGGCCGCAAGCACCGTTGAATTTGAAGTCCCCGACACCATCGCCCGCGCAGAGGCCGGCATCTCGAAGACCGCAGGTGACGCGCTCGGCGAGAAGATGATCATCAACATGGGACCGTCGCATCCCGCGACGCATGGCGTGCTACGGCTCATCCTGGAGATGGACGGCGAATACATCACGAAGGCCACGCCCGAGGTCGGCTACCTTCACCGCGGCGACGAGAAGATCGCGGAGAACATGACCTACAATCAGTTCATCCCCTACACGGACCGGCTCGATTACCTCGCTCCCATCGCGAACAACGTCGCCTACGCGCTCGCCGTGGAAAAGCTCATGGGCTGGGAATTGCCCGCGCGCGGCCAGGCCATCCGCGTCCTCTGCTGCGAGCTCGCACGCATCAGCGCGCACCTCCTCGGCATCGGCTGCTTCGCCATGGATACGGGCGCGATGACCGTCTTCCTCTACACGTTCCAGCAGCGCGAAATCGTTTACAACCTGATGGAGCAAATCACCGGCGCGCGCTTCACCACGAGCTACACGCGCATCGGCGGCATGGTGCGCGACATCAATGAGCGCATCATCAGCGACGTGCGGAAATTCTGCGAAGGCGTGCTCCCCGTCGTGGACGAGACGGACAAGCTCCTCACTCGCAACCGCATCTTTGTGGATCGCACGAAGGACATCGGCACCATCTCGAAAGCGGACGCCATTTCATACGGCCTCAGCGGGCCGAACCTGCGCGCCAGCGGCATTGATCACGACCTCCGCAAGCGCCAGCCCTACTGCGGCTACGAGCAGTATGATTTCGACATCCCGCTCGGCTCCGTCGGCGACAGCTACGACCGCTACCTCGTCCGCATGGAGGAAATCAAACAGAGCGTCCGCATCCTCCGCCAAGTCTGCGACACCATGCCCGGCGGCGCGTGGTATGTGAACGATCCGAAGAATTATCCCCCGCCGAAGACGACGGTGCTCACGAAAATGGAGGAACTGATCCACCACTTCCTCATCCACACCGAAGGCATCAAGGCCCCCGAGGGCGAAGTCTATTTCGGCGCGGAAAACCCGAAGGGGGAACTCGGCTTCTACATTTACAGCAAGGGCGGCGGCACGCCCTACCGCCTGAAGATCCGCAGCCCCAGCTTCATCAATCTCAGCATCCTGCCGAAGCTCCTTCCCGGCTGCATGATGAGCGACGTCGTGAGCATCCTCGGCTCCCTCGACTTCGTGATGGGCGAGTGCGACCGGTAGCCGGGAGGGTATGCTCGGCGCTTAGTTCACATGCGGTGCGGACGGGCGTGGAGCGATGCTCCAGTCCTGCGCTAAGTTTTCCTCGAAAACTTCCTGCGAACGACCTGGGTGATCGCTTTCCATTGCCGCGTAAGAAAACCTTTTTTCGGGAGCATGGCCTTGATTGCATTTTTCCACCGCACCGCCGTGGCCCACGCGGGCATGGACTTGATCGCCGTGTAGAGCCGCGTCTTCACGCGTCCGATCCATTCGTAGAGCCGGCGGAACCAGCGGACGGTGAGCAACGAGGGACGGCAGACGGTGAAGATGCGCGCGACGATGGCGGTGCCGATGATTTTTGCGGCGATGATGATCGAGAGCCCTCCGCCGGGGTGCCCGTGCGTCATTAAGTAGAGCGCGGCGATTTTCACCGGGAGCAGAAGCGCGCCGGGGACGAGGAATACGGCCATCGCGCCGTACGGCGGGAGCGCGGCGAGCTTTTTTTCCAGCCATCGGAAGACGGGAGCGCGCGCCACCCAAGCCATGAATGTGGTGAGGTGATCCCATACCCATTCCTCCACAAACATGAACAGCGCCGCCAGGACGACCATCGGCGGGATGAAGATTTTCTTGATGAAGCGGCGAAACATGGGTGGCTCTCCGGCGATGGCACCGGCGCGCCATGAGTCGCCCGGATTTCCAAAATGTCACGCCATTCCCGGTTCATCCGACCGGCGCACCACGGCGCGCGCCCGACGCGCATCGGGTCACTTTTCCCAGACCCGGCCTACACTGCGACGCACCTCAGTTCACCGCCGTGCGCACCTGCACGAAGGCGATCATCTCCAGCAAATCGTCCACATGGAACGGCTTCGAGAGGATGGTGCCGTTCACGCCGCGGATGAAGTCATTCACCTTCGGATTGCCTCGATGTCCGGTCATGAAAATGAAGCGGTTGCAAAGGTGCGGACGCATGCGTTCCACGGCACGGAAGAACATGTCGCCGGGCAGCGTGGGCATCATCATGTCGCAAAGGATGACCTCGAAATCGCTGGCGAGGATTTCGTGGACGCCCTCGACACCGTTCTGGACGCTCACGACTTTGAAGCCGTGGGAGCTGAGGAATTCATTCATGATGCTCTGGAATTCGTGGTCGTCTTCGAGGAGAAGGACGGTTCTTTTTTCCATGGGCAGCGAGATCTCGGGCAGGAGGTCGGAGACATCGAGAGTGGCGGGTTGGTCGGTGTAGCGTTGCATGTGGTGCGGGAATTACGAAGATTGCTAGCACCCGCCATGCCGGGACGGGCGTGATAAAATGTCATTTGACGAAGTGTGTTAATGCCATGAGCTTTACGGCCTTAATCAGCTCAGCCCCATGAACGATCACCGCCAAGACCTGAAATCCTCCGCCGAGCGCCTCGCTGATATTTTTATCGTGCTGCAACGTTCCTTCGTCCTGAATCTTTCGAAGGAACTCGTGCGGGGCCGCCTCTCGTTTCCGCAGTTCCTGCTGCTCAGTTTTCTCGCGCAGGAACCGGAGGCACTGACGATGTCGGAAGTGGCACGCCGGATGAAGCACACGACGGCCGCGGCAACCGGCCTCGTGGATCGGCTCGAGAAGCTCTCGCTCATCACGCGCAAGCAGGGGCCGAAGGATCGGCGCAAGGTGATGGTCGTGATCACCGAGAAAGGTCACGCGATGGTGCAGGAAATTCGTCAGGATATGATCCAGAATCTCTTGCGCCTGATGGAAGTTCTCGATGAGAATGAGCGCACCACGTGGCTGCGCATTTACGAAAAAATCTTCCCCTTCTGCAACCAGTGAGGGGCATCGCCCGCACGGTGCTTGTCGCCGCATCGCTGCTCGGCATGGCGATGACCGAATCCGCGGGAAAGGAAAAGGCCCCGCCGGCAACGAGGCACCAGAGCCTCACGCTGGAGTCCGCGATTTCCCTCGCGCTGAAACAGAATCCCGACGTCCTCAAGGCTATCCACGAAATCGAGCGGACCCGAGGGCAGGTCATCCAAGTCCGCGCGCAGGCGCTCCCGAACGTGCAGGCCGCGGGAAGCTACAACCAGTATGCGCCGGAATTGATCGGCAGCGGCGGCGGCTCCAGTGCGGGCAATTTCGCCAGCATCTTCCAGGACAAGTCATGGCGGATCGCCGTGCAGGTCCAGCAGATCCTTTACTCCGGAGGAAAAGTGAAGGCCGCGGTGAAGATCGCCGAGCTGACCCAGGACACAAGCCACCAGTTGCTCCGCGAGACGGTGAACACCGTCGTCGCAAACGTCCGCACGCAATTTTACACCGTGCTGCTGAACCGCGAACTCATCACCGTCGCCGAGGAGAGCATCCATCTTCTCGCCGACCAGCTCCGCGACCAGCAGAACCGCTTCGACGCCGGCACCGTGCCGCGCTTCAATGTCCTCCAGGCTGAAGTCGAGCTCGCAAACGCGCGCCCCGATTTCATCCGCGCGAAGAACAACTTCCACATCGCCCGCCTCCAGCTCGCGAAGACGCTCGGCATTGACACCGACGAGGCGCCCGACGTCACCGGCACGCTGCGCATGATCCCGCGCGAGGTGAATCTCTCCCGAGCGCTCACCGCCGCGCGGACCAATCGAGCCATCCTCAAAGCCCAGCAGAACACCGTCGCCAGCGGCGAGCAGCAGATCACCGTCGCGAAGGCAGGCTACAGGCCGAGCCTGAATGCGAACGTGGGCTACGAAATGGTAAATTCGCGCTCCACCAGAGACCTCGCGAAAGTCGCGAACGGCTGGTACCTCGGCGTGAACGGCACGTGGGCCATCTTCGACGGATTCCAGACGAAGGGAAATATGGACCAGGCCAAGGCCAGCCTCGCCTCGGCAAAAGTAGGCCTCGCCGATTCGCTCCAGCAGGTGGAGCTCGAAGTCCAGAAAGCCTACGCGCAGGCAAAGGTCGCCCGCGAAGTCATCGCCAGCCAGGCCAAGGTCGTCGAGCAGGCCGACGAGGCCCTCCGCCTCGCGAAGGAGCGGCTGAATGCCGGAGCCGGCACGCAGCTCGATGTCCTGAATGCCCGCGTCGCCCTCACCCGCGCGCGCACCACGCAGAAGCAGGCGCTCTCCGACTACAACGTCGCTCTCGCCGAATACGACCGCGCGACCGGTGCGGAAGCGATCAGCGATCCGACGATCGCAAAATTCGAAACCGCGCAGCCCACCGGCTTCTTCCACAAGCCCATCGCGCCGCTCATTCAGTCCGAGTAGGCACCCATGCCCGCGTGCCCCTTCGAGACGTTCCCTGCGCTCTCGCCCCTGCCCGTCCTGCACGCATTCACGGGCCGCGTACCGGGGCTCGATGTGAAAATTGACCGCGCCGCCGCGCTCGATCGTCTAGCGGATCATCACGGCGAAATCCGCGCGCACATCGGCGCAGGCGCGCACCGTTTCATCACCGCCGAGCAGGTGCACGGCGCTTCCATCTGCACCGTGACCGCCGCGGATTCTGCGCCCGTGGCCGGGGCGGACGCGATCATCACCGACGATCCCACCGTGTGCCTCGGCATCTACGTCGCCGACTGCGGCCCCGTGTGGCTTGTGGATCCCGTCCGCCGCGCGATCGGCTGCATCCACAGCGGACGGAAAGGCACGGACCTCGGCATCGTCTCCGCAGCAATCGAGGCGATGGTGAAAAATTTCCACTGCGCGCGTGAGGACATCACCGCGCAGCTCGGCCCCTGCATCCGCCCGCCAAATTACGAGGTGGATTTTGCAGCCGGAATCCTCCGGCAATGCCGCGAAGCCGGGCTCGTCTCGGTCCACGACTGCGGCCGCTGCACCGCCGCCGAAGCCGATCGCTACTACAGCTACCGCCGCGAAAAAGGCCAGACCGGCCGCATGCTCGCCCTCCTCGCACTGCGGTAGCGCGGCCCGTTCGCTCCTGATTTCTTCATTTTGGAGAAACTCATCAAGAACGGTGGCTGCGAACGACGCTGCATTCCTCCGCCGCGTGACTCTCGACACCATCGGCGTGCTTCCGACCGAGGGTGAGATCGCCGCCCTTCTCGCCGACGTCTCACCCGGCAAACGCGCAAAGGCGATTGACCTCCTGCTCACGAGCCCCGATTGGGCGGGTCACTGGACGAGCTATTGGCAGGACGTATGGCAGGACGTGCTCGCGAAGAACCGAACATCCTTAGGGGCAACCTGAACAACACGGGGCCGTTCCGCTGGTGGATCCGCGAGGCGCTGCTCGACAACAAGCCGATGGATCGCTTCGCCACCGAGCTGATCACGGTGGAGGGCAGCGCGAGCTACGGCGGCCCATCGGGCTTTGCGATCGCTTCGCAGAACGATCTACCGATGGCCGCGAAGGCTCAGATCGTCTCCTCCGCATTCCTCGCGAACGAGATGAAATACGCGCGCTGCCACGACGCGCCGAACCATCCCTTCGAGCAGGGCGACCTTTTCAAAATCGCTGCGATACTCCAGCGCGCGCCGCTGAAGATGCCGAAAAAAAGGACGCCTCTCGGAAAAGCCGAGCACTGCCTTTTCATCTGGCTCGGCGGCGGCATGTCGCACCTCGACGAGACATGCAGTCCTGCTTTCATGGCCTTCTTGAGAACTCGCGTGCGCGTTTGCGCGATGTCGCCTAACATCACCGCAATGCTCGACACCCTGCACCGCCCGCTCCGCGACCTGCGCCTGTCCGTCACGGACAGGTGCAATTTCCGCTGCGGTTATTGCATGCCGAAGGAAGTCTTCGGCCGCGGCTACGATTTTCTGCCGAAGGAAAACATCCTCACCTTCGAGGAACTCGCGCGCATCAGCGGCGTCTTCGTCGCGCTCGGTGTGGAGAAAATCCGGATCACCGGCGGCGAGCCGACGCTGCGCCGCGACATCGAGCGCCTCGTCGCGCAGCTCGCGACGATTGACGGCCTGCGCGACCTCACGCTCACGACAAACGGCTCCACGCTCGCGGAAAAGGCGCGCGCACTCCGCGACGCGGGACTGCGGCGGCTCACCGTGAGCCTTGATTCGCTCGACGGGAAAACATTCGCCGCGATGAATGACATGAGCTTCCCGCTGCACCGCGTGCTCGCTGGAATCGAAGCCGCACGCACAGCGGGATTTTCGCCGATCAAGCTCAACATGGTCGTGAAACGCGGCGTGAACGACGGCGAGGTCGCGGCGATGGCGAAGCGTTTTGCCGGGCCGGATTTCATCGTGCGCTACATCGAATACATGGATGTCGGCAACACGAACGGCTGGCGCATGACTGACGTGGTGCCCGCATCGAAAATAATCGCGCGCATCGGCGAGGTGATGCCGCTCACACCCATTGCGCGCAATTATCCCGGCGAGACCGCGCTCCGTTTTCGCACGGCGAATGGCGGTGAGATCGGCGTGATCGCATCGGTGACGAAGCCCTTCTGCGGAGACTGCACACGCGCGCGGCTCACCGCCGACGGCACGCTGTTCACCTGCCTCTTCGCAAGCCACGGCACCGCGCTGCGCGACTTCCTGCGCTCCGGTGCAAGTGATGATGCGCTCATGGAAAAAATCGGCGCAGTGTGGAAAGCGCGCGAGGATCGCTATTCGGAGATCCGCTCCTCCGCAGGCGCAACGATGTCGAAGGTCGAGATGTCGCGCGTCGGCGGCTGACCGAAGCCGCCGACGGTCAGCGCGGCTTCAGCCGCGGGTGCCCGAGGTGATCGAGGCATTCGATGATCGCCGGCAGGACGAGCGGCAGGCATTCGCCGATGGCCCGCGGGCTGCCCGGAAGATTGACGATGAGAGAAGTGCCGCGCGTGCCCGCAACCGCCCGGCTGAGGATGCTCGTCGGCACTTTGGAAAACGACTGCACGCGCATGATCTCGCCGAAGCCAGGAAGCTCACGCTCCAGCACGGCGCGCGTCGCCTCGGGCGTGACATCGCGCGGCGAAGGGCCGGTGCCGCCGGTCGTCACCACGAGCGCGCAGCCCTCGTTGTCGCACGCGAGCCGGAGTGACGTCTCGATCTCCGCGCGCTCGTCGGGAATGAGCACGCGCAGCCATTCAATCTCGTCCGCGAGGTGCTCGGCAAAAAACTGCTCTATGGCCGGGCCGCTACGATCCTCGTAGATGCCCGCGCTCGCGCGGTCGCTGAGTGTGATGCGCGCGAACTTCATTCCTTCACCTTCGCCGTCACGCGGATTTCGCCGATGACCATTCCTTTGTCCACAGCCTTGCACATGTCGTAGATCGTGAGCGCGGCGACGCTCACCGCGGTGAGCGCCTCCATTTCCACGCCGGTCTTCGCGGTCGTGCGAGCGGTGGCCTCGATGCGGACTGCATTGGCGAGGACTTCAAAATTCACATCCACGGAATCGAGCGGCAGCGAGTGGCAGAGCGGGATGAGTTCGTCGCATCGCTTCGCCGCCTGGATCGCGGCGATCTTTGCGACGGCGAGCACATCGCCCTTTGGAAGCGCCTGTTTTATCAGCGCGCGGATCGTTGCGGTGGCGCAATGCACGAGCCCCTCCGCGGTCGCGGTGCGGCGCTGCATGGGCTTCGCTCCCACGTCCACCATCCGGGCTGCGCCAGTGTCGTCGAGATGGCTGAATTTCGCTTTCGGCATCCGCACTGCATCGCGCGGTGCGCGGGAAAAAGCGAGCGCGCGGTGAAGCCCGTAGCTGCGCTTGTGAAAGCGCGGGCACGCGCGCGAAGAAGATCAGCCCGCATCCTGCCGTCGGCGGCTACTGATGAATGGCCCGCGCTTTTACAAGCGCAGCTACAAGGCGCGCACTAGCCTTGCGCTGATCGTCTCGCCGGGCTGCACGGCCGTAATTCCCGCGGGCACGCGGATGAGTGCGTCGAGGCCGATGATTCCCGTGAGGTCGCCGGAGCTTTGCCATTTCAGCGGGAGGAATTTTGCTCCGCTATTTTCCCACGCGATGCGCGCGGGCCACCATGTCTCGCGCGGGTTTCCTTTCAGCGCGACATCGCCGCCGAGCGGAGCTTCCACGAGTGCGAATTCGATCGCGCCGATGGCGAGCATGTCGAGCGCGGCGCGGATGACGAGGTGCCAGCAGACGAGATGCGAGAGCGGGTTTCCGGGGATCACGAATGCGAGGTGCCGCCCGCGCGTGGCGAAGATGAGCGGCTTGCCAGGGCGGAGATTGAGCTGCGTGAAGTGCAGCGAAAAGCCGAGTTCGCGCAGCGTGCGCGCGCCGAAATCATGGTCGCCCACGCTCGCTCCGCCCGAGAGCAGCAGCATGTCCCAGCTCCCGATGTCGGTGCCGCTGATCGCGCCCACGAGCTGCGCGGGATCGTCGCCGACTCGGAACTGATGCGCGATCTCCGCACCAGCCTCGGCGGCGAGCGCGGCGATGAGCGTGGAATTGCTGTCGCGGATTTTTCCAGCTTCGGGAATCTCGTCGGGCGCAACGAGTTCGCTGCCTGTCGCGATGTGTAAAATGCGCGGGCGCGGCGCGATGAGCGGCGCGCATTTTCCGAGCTGCGCGCAGAGCGAAAGTTCGACTGCACCGAGCTGCGTGCCGCGCTCGATGAGCACGCTGCCCTCGCGCGCATCCTCGCCGCGGCTGCGGATGTTGATCCCCTTCCCTCGCTGCGAAAATGTGACGGCGTCGCCGCTGCGCTGCGCGACTTCCTGCACGATCACCTGCGTCCCGCCCTCGGGAATTGGCGAGCCAGTAAAGATGCGCGCGCATTCGCCGGGCCCGATCGCGCGCGTCGGCACGGTGCCGGCGGGGATTTCGCATACGACGCGAAACTCCGTCGCAGGATCGTCCGCGCGGATCGCGTAGCCGTCCATCGCCGAGCGGTCGAATGCCGGGATGTCCTCGTCGGCAGTGAGCGATTCGCGGAGCGTGCGGCCATGCGCCTGCGCGAGCGGCACGCGCAGCGGCGGGAGGACGTGCACGGTCTGCGCGATGAGCGCGCGGGCTTCGGAGATGCTGAGCATGGCGTGCGTTGTAGTTCGCCGACGGACGCGTGGCACTCGAAAAGCAGGCGCAGCTTTGGACGTTGAGCGTTGGGAGTTGGGCGTTGGGCGTTGAGCCCCGCGCAGCGGCACCCGGGATTCAGGACGCACGTCCTCATTCACACCGCGCCTGCGGCGGGCTCAACGTCCAACTCCCAACTCCCAACTCCCAAAGCAGGATGTCAGCGCGAAGAACCGCTAGTTTCGCTTCCCTTCCGCGAGCGCAAGCACCTTCAGATCGGGATCGGTGCGTGCGAATTCCTTCAGCGTCTTGTCCATTGCGAAACTCACGTTCAGGTGCGCACGGGCCTGCTCTATGTTGCCGAGCGCGGCCTCGTAGCACGCGAGATTATAGTGGTAGGTCGGCTCGGCTTTCAACGCAGCGGGACCGCTGCTCAGGAGTTCGAGCGCCTCGCGGCTTTTGCCCAGCTCGTGCAGGCAAAATGCGGAGTGGATGAAGCCTGCGTTCTTGTCCGACGCGATGCGGCACAGCTCGCGGCCGACTTCGAGCGCGAGCTTCCATCGTTTGGCCTGCATCAGCACGGAGAGGCGGGACTCGACAGCGATGGGGCTGCTGCGCACGTCCTCGGGGAGAATATCCAGTTCGTCGAGCGCCAGCTCGGGAAGGCCGAGCTCGCTGTAGCCCTGGGCTGCGAGCAGCAGCCGCTTGTGTGCAATGTCGATCTCGGAGGTCACGGTTTTCAAAACGCGCGGAAGAAGCGATGCGATGCCCATGCTGGCAAGCCCTGATTTTACGCGAGCAACTGCTCCAGCTCGTCCACGCGGCGCGCAAAAAGTCGCAGCGTCGCCTCGACGGGCGCCGGCGATGACATGTCCACGCCCGCCTCGCGCAGCGTGGGAATCGGGAACTTCGAGCCGCCGCTGCGGATGAAGCCGAGGTAGCGAGTCGCGTCGCCGCTGGAGAGCACCTGCTCGCTGAGCGCGACGGCGGCACTGAGGCCAGTGGCGTATTTGTACACGTAGAATGCCGAGTAGAAATGCGGGATGCGCAGGCATTCGAGTTCGAGTTCGGTGTCTATGGAAAAGTCAGGGCCGAAGTACACGTCGAGCAGTCCCCGGTACGCGGTTCGAATCGTGTCGAGCGTGAGCGCCTCGCCGGCCTCCTCCATCGCGTGCGTGATTTTTTCAAACTCCGCGAACATCGTCTGCCGATAGACGGTGCCGCGGATGTCATCGAGCTGACGGTTGATCAGGTACGCGCGCATCGTACGGTCGTTCGTCTGCGAGAGGAGGTGGTGCGTGAGCAGCTCTTCGTTAAACGTGCTCGCGACTTCCGCGAGGAAGATGGTGTAGTCGGCGTCCTGCCAACTTTGCGCGCGATTCGAACTCCATGTGTGCATCGAGTGGCCGGCCTCGTGCGCGAGCGTGAAGACGTCGGCGAAGACGTCGTCCTTGTAGTTCATCAGGATGTACGGCGGCGCACCGTAGCTGCCGCTGCTGAATGCCCCGCTGCGCTTGCCCCGGCTCTCGTAACGGTCGCACCAGCGCTGCGTCCTCATGCCGTCGCCGAGCACGCGGCAATATTCTTCGCCGAGCGGCTTCAGCGCGCCGAGGCAGAGATTGATCGCCTCGTCGAACGAGGTGTGCTTTTCCACGCTCGGCACGATGGGCACGTAGGTGTCGTAGTGGTGGATCTCCGGGAGGCCGAGCACGCGCTTGCGCAGCGCGTAGTAGCGGAAGAGAGGCCCAAGGTTTGCGCGCACGGTGGAGATGAGATTGTCGTACACGGAAACGGGCACGTCGTCCTGGAAGAGCGCGGCCTCGCGTGCGCTGGGGTAATTGCGCGCGCGGGCGCGGAAGACGTCCGCCTTGACCGAGTTCGAGAGCGTCGAGGCGAGCGTGAATTTGTGGTCGGCAAATTCCGCGTAGAACTGGCGGAAGGCGCGCTTGCGAATCTCCGGGTCGCGCTTTTGCAGGAAGGACGAAAAGCTGCTCTGCGAGAGCGTGCGCTCGACGCCCTTCTCGTCGGTGAGCACGCCGAATTTCATATCCACATTCGAGAGCTGCGAGAATGTCTCGTCGTGCCCGGCGGTCGCGCTGTGGCCGAGCGCGAGCAGGCGCTCCTCTGCGGCGCTGAGCGTGTGTGCTTTCAGGCGGCGGATTTTTTCGAGGCGGTTGCACCATTCGTCGAGCGCGGGGTCGGCGAGGAAGGCGGCGAATGTCGCATCGTCAATCGCCTGGATCTCCGGCGTGACGAACGACGAAAGCTCGCCGATCCGCGTGAGCAAATTCTGGAGCTGCGACTCGCGCGCGAGGTTCGCCGGGTCGGACGAATCCTCCGCGCAGCGCAGCGATGCGTAGTGATGGACTTTCTCGATGAGCCGGCTGATGCGCTCGTCGCACTTCAGCAGCGCGAGGAGCGCCGCGGCGGATTCGCCGACCTTTCCGCGGAATTCCGCGAGGACGGGATATTCCTCCTGCAGCCGCGCGAAGTCGGCGGTCCACTCGGCGGGGGTCGCGTAAAGCGGCGTGAGATCCCACGTGTCCTCGGTCCGCACTTCGGCGCGTGTGGGGATTCCGGAACCGGCGTCGTCCTTGTCGAAAAAGAGAGAGAGCATGACGCGGAACAATGCGGCGCGGCGCGGTGCCGTCGAGGGAAAAACCGGCGGCAGGATGAATGCTGCTGCTGCGCCGCGCTATGTCTCTGTGTTTGACTGCGGCCTCACGATTTCCACAGGTCGCCCTTTTTCCACGGGCTGCTAATATTCTTCGTCCGGCCCCCACAAGTGCTCCTTCTGCCACTTGGTCTCATAGAGCTTGCAGAGGCCGAGTGCGGGGGCGACGCCTCCGCTGTACGTGGCGGAGGTGACATACTGCTTTTCCTCATCATAACAGCCGACGGCGACGACGGCGTGATCGAAGTGCTCGCTGAGCAATTCGATCACCTTGTCGAGGACTTCCTGTTGTGCGGTGTTCATGCGGCGAAGATGCGATGCGAAGGGAATGGTGGGAAGGGGAATTTCCACGGCGCACTGCGCGCGCAAGGCTCACACAGAACGGCTCGATGCGATTGCGTCGCTTCCCAATGCCCGCGCGCTTGCCAACTGCGACCCGGTTGCAAATACTCCTCGCCCTCCTTTCAACCAACAACCAACGACAACCACATGGCACACGAACTACCCGCACTTCCCTACGCAACGAACGCCCTCGATCCGCACATTGATGCGCGCACGATGGAGATCCACCACGGCAAGCATCACAACGCCTACGTGACGAACCTCAACAACGCGCTGAAGGACAACGCCGATCTCGCGGCGAAGAGCATTGACGATCTCTGCAAGAACATCGGCGCGGTGCCCGAGGCGATCCGCGGCGCGGTGCGCAACAACGGCGGCGGACACTGGAACCATTCCTTTTTCTGGAAGCTCATGAAGCCGAACGCCGAGGGCAAGCCGATCGGCAAACTCGCCGAGGCGATCACTGCGACGTTTGGCAGCTTCGAGGCGTTTCAGGAAAAATTTGCGGCGGCTGCGGCCACGCGTTTCGGCAGCGGCTGGGCGTGGCTCTGCGTGAGCGGCGGCAAGCTCGCAATCTGCTCGACTCCGAATCAGGACAACCCGCTGATGGGCGAGGCAGTCGGCGCATGCGGCGGCACGCCCGTGCTAGGTCTCGATGTATGGGAGCACGCGTACTATCTCAACTACCAGAACCGCCGCCCCGACTACGTGAAGGCGTGGTGGGCCGTGGTGAACTGGGCGCAGGCCGAGGCGAATTTCGGAGCGGCGAAGTAGCGCCAACAATCCGCGTTCTCACAAAAAGCCCGGCTGCACGAAATGCGGCCGGGCTTTTTTGTTGCGCGGGACATGCCAGCGAGAAATCGCGGGCACTACATTTTACCCGAGCGATGCAACCGATGCTGATGTAAGCAGCGGGAGCAACGCGTAACGGGAATCGCGGCGCGGCTTCGGCGGCTTCGGCTCACGCGTCTGCTGCGGAGGACGCTGCTCCTTTGGACGCGACTCCGCTGCGGGCGCTTCGTGCATCCCGGCCCTCTCGGCAGCGATGTCGTGACGATGATCATCCCCGTGTTCGGCGTGCGCACCTTCCTTGTTGCGCGCGGGCGGGAGCTCGAGGCAGCCGTTCTGGAATTCCACGACGTGGCCGAGCTGCACGAGGTAGTGCAGGTCTGCGGCGAGTGCGGAAAGTTTCGCGGTGTGCTCCTGCTGCGCCTCCTCGGTCGCATCGGCGGCGAGCGTGCCTAGCAATCTTGCGGCAAGCTGCGGACGCTTCATGCCGGGATGCTCGCCGACTGCGGTGAGGATCGCGCTGATGCCGTCTGAAAAAGTCTGCCCTTCCGGGTGCCGCTGCGGGCGGATGGCGGATGCGTAGAGGATTTTCCGCTTCCACTTGAAGAGCTGCAAGCCTGCCTCATTGAAGTACGGACGCAGCGCATTCACCGTCTGCACGGGCACCTCGCGCTCACGCTCCACGGCGTCGCGCACGGTGAGGCCGATGCTCTTGTCGAGCAGCGAACCCGCGATGGCTCCGCCGACATCGAGCGAATTGCCGCTCTTGACCAGCGTGGGCAGATGCGTCTTGCGGAAGTGCTCCTCGGCCTCCATCTCGCTTTTGAAAATGATCGGCTCCTCGCCTTCCGCGACTTTCGTCCGGTAGGTCGTGGCACTGCTCGCCTGCTGCTTCCACTGCTCGACGGCGGCGGGGTCGGTGACGTTGTCAATGTTCCGCATGAAATCCAGGAACGACATCCGGCGGGCGTAGCGCTCCTCGTAAAGTTTGCGCAGCGCGACCTGGTAGCCGTGATGGCTGGACGGCCCGAGCAGGGCACCGCTGAGCCGGTCGCGTGCGACGCTCGTGAAATTGCCCTTTGGCGGCTCGCCTTGCACGATTTCGGTGACGTAGTGCTGATCGAAGTTCGCCTTGAACGCGCCGCTCTCGACGGCTGAGCGTTCGAACGAAAGCGCACCGTCGCCGATCTGGTAGATCAGCGCCGCAGGATCGAGTGCCGTCACACGCACGCGGAAACGGTCGAAGCGATCCATGAACATGTTCGCCACGCGGAAGACTCCGCACGCGCGCCCGCTCAATTTGATCTGCTTCGCGATCCCCGTGGCCGCAGCCGGCTCGGGAAAGATTTCGACTTTCACCACAGGCACGCGCGGTGCCTGCGGCTCGGGCGGACGCTGGTCGCGAAAATCACGGCCGCCACGATCGTCACGCTGCCCGCGCGGGCCGCCGAATCCGCCCGGCTTTCCACCGCGGCCACCGGGCCCCGGGGGACGCGCCCCGCCGCGATCATCGCGACGCGGGCCACGATCGCGTTCGCCGCCCGGCGGTCGGGGTCCTCGACCCGGAGCGCCACGGCCCGGGCCGCGACGGTCGTCACGCTCGCGGCGCGGCTCCTCGCCGGCGAAATCCGCATAGCGGTTCGGCGCAGGCGTCTCTTTGAGCCAGGCGGGCAAAAATTTCAGATCGAAGTCCAAAGGCGAGTCACTCATGTGTCCGGCAGCGTTTACGCTCACGCGCGCAAAATGGCAACAGTCACGACGCACAAACACGCATTCACCGCGAAAAAATCGCCGCGACTGTTCTTCATCGCTGAATGC
The DNA here is from genome assembly GCA_014189875.1 of Verrucomicrobiota bacterium. Classification (GTDB taxonomy): domain Bacteria; phylum Verrucomicrobiota; class Verrucomicrobiia; order Chthoniobacterales; family Chthoniobacteraceae; genus SXWH01. Next base: position 15,638 of record BJFP01000035.1, read on the forward strand.
TTCCGTTTGAAAAATGTGCGGACGGCACAGACGTTCCGCAGCGGAAACACCTGCGGGCGGCGCGAAGATTCCGACGATTGTGGACCGCGGATCGCGCGGATGAAAATGTTCTCCCGGGAAAAAAATCCGCGCGAACGCTGCGGCGGAAATTGTCTCGTGCTTCAGTCCGGAACTTTGGGCTGAAGCACGGACCCCATTCCTGCCCGCCACGCCGACCCGCCCAATGCGGCAATTTCTCCCGCGCATTTTTGCGCCCTCCGTGCCCTTTTGCGGCGAGACCATCCGCGGCATTTCCGCACGATCATACTGCATGAAAAATTTCCGCACTTTCGTTGTTGCCAACAAACGGCACGAACCATAAAGCAACCGCCCGTTTCAAAAAATCACCACCTAGCCATGTCCGAAAAATCCATCTCAGAAAAAGTCAAAGACATCATCGTCGAACAGCTCGGCGTGAACCCTGAACAGGTCACGGAGTCCGCATCGTTCATCGAGGATCTCGGAGCAGACTCGCTCGACACCGTCGAACTCGTCATGGCCTTCGAGGAGGAATTCAGCGTGGAAGTTCCGGACGAGGACGCCGAGAAGCTCCAGACGGTCGGCAACGTCGTTGATTACATCGAGAAGAAGACGACGAAGTAAGCGCACGGAAAAATTTCCCAACAACCCAAGGAGACCCGGCCACACGGCCGGGTCTCTTTTTTTCGCGCCTTTGCGCCGGGCATAGCTCTCGAGAGCAGTGCGGGGATGCCGCGCCATTCGATGCACAACCTTGGAGAGCCACGCTACGAGTCGCCGCCCGGCAGCGCGCACGACGAAAGTTTTTCCGAATTTCGCGCAACTCCGGGATGCAGCCTGTGTTTCTCCGCGCCGTATGAAACACTTCACACTCACTCTCAGCGTCGCAGCAGCGGCGCTGTTCACCCTCCCCACAACCAGCTTCGGTGCCGATGAAAAGAAGCCCGAACGCAAACGCCCCGAGGGCGCTGGCGCTCCCGGCGCCCGCTTCAGCCCCGAAGAGCGCATCAAGCGCATGACCGAGACGCTCGGCCTCTCGGCGGAGCAGCAGGAAAAGCTCAAGGCCGTCTTTGCAAAAGGAGCCGACCAGATGAAGGCACTCCGCGAAAAGGGCCGCGACAACCTGACCGAAGAGGACAAGACAAAGATGAAGGAACTCTTCAAATCGCAGATGGAAGAAATCTCCGCGATCCTCACTCCGGAGCAGAAGGAAAAGCAGAAGGCTGAAATGGAAAAGCGCAAAGGCCCCGGCGGCCCTCGCGGCGGTGGCAAACCCGGCGAAGGCAAGAACCCGGAAGCCAAGTAACCGAAACTTCAACCAATCTCACAAAGGGCGGGAGGCGTTTTGCCTCCCGCCCTTTCTTTGTAGCCGCCGACGGCAAGAGCGGGCTGATTTTCCATTCCGAGTCTAATATCCGCCAAATGAAGCGAAACCCTTGCGCCGCGTGCCCGCCCCCTCTACAAGCACACTCCGCTTTTCACACACGATGAACATCCACGAGTACCAAGCCCGCGAACTTTTCGGAAAATTTGGAGTCGCCACCCAGCCGGGGCGCGTCGCCGACACTGCGGAGGAGGCGGAAAAAATCGCCGTGGAACTCGGCAAGCCAACCGTCGTGAAGGCGCAGATTCATGCAGGCGGACGCGGCAAGGGAACTTTCAAGAGCGGCTTCAAGGGCGGCGTCCATCTTGCAAAATCAGCAAGTGAGGCGCGTGATTTCGCAGGCAAGATGCTCGGGCAGACGCTCGTCACGCACCAGACCGGCCCCGAGGGAAAACTCGTCGGCAAGGTCTTCGTCGGCGAGGCCGTGGACATCGCGAAGGAACTCTACTTCGCCATTCTCCAGGACCGCGCGACGAGCGGCTACACGATCATCGCGAGCACCGAGGGCGGCGTGAACATCGAAGAAGTCGCCGAGCACACGCCGGAGAAGATCACGCGCGAGCACATCCACCCGACGCTCGGCTTCCAGTCGTACCAAGGCCGCAAACTCGCCGCCGCACTCGGCCTGCGCGGGCCGCTGATGAACCAGGCAGTGAAGCTCTTCACGAACCTCTTCAAACTTTTCCTCAGCGCCGACTGCTCGATGGTGGAAATCAACCCGCTCGTCATCACGACCGACGGCCGCCTCATGGCGCTCGATGCGAAATTCAATTTCGACGACAACGCGCTCTTCCGTCACCCCGAGATCGTCGCGATGCGCGACAAGTCCGAGGAAGACCCGCGCGAAGTCGCCGCGAGCGAATTTAACCTCAACTATATCGGCCTCGACGGAAACATCGCCTGCCTCGTGAACGGCGCGGGTCTCGCGATGGCGACGATGGACATCATCCAGCACTACGGCGGCAAGCCCGCGAACTTCCTCGACGTCGGCGGCGGCGCGAGCAAGGAGCAGGTCACGGCGGCGTTCAAGATCATCCTCGGCGACTCAGCCGTGCAGGGCATCCTTGTGAACATCTTCGGCGGCATCATGGACTGCGACGTGATCGCGAACGGCATCGTCGCCGCCGCAAAGGAAGTTCACATTAAGATCCCGCTCGTCGTGCGCCTCGAGGGCAACAACGTCGCCGCCGGAAAAAAGACCCTCGCCACGAGCGGACTCGCGCTGCTGAGCGCCGACACGCTCGATGATGCGGCGCAGAAAATCGTCGCCGCAGTCAAGGCCGCCTAACGCGGCACCCACAGCCACAGACTTTCAACTTCCGACTTTTCAAAATGGCCATTCTCGTTGACTCCAACACCCGCATCCTCGTCCAAGGCATCACCGGCGACTTCGGTTCGCGACATGCAAAGCTCTCACTCGACTACGGCACGCAGCTCGTCGCCGGCGTCACGCCGGGAAAAGGCGGGCAAGTTTTTGAACACAACGGACACAAGGTGCCCGTCTTCGACACCGTCGCAGAAGCCGCGAAGCAGACCGGCGCGACCGTGAGCGTGATTTTTGTCCCGCCGCCATTCGCCGCCGATGCGATCCTCGAAAGCGTGGACGCGCAGCTCGATCTCGCCGTCGCGATTACCGAGGGCATTCCCGTGAACGACATGGTGCGCGCAAAAGCCGCGATGGTCGGCAGCAAGACGCGCCTCATCGGGCCGAACTGCCCAGGCCTCGTCACGCCCGGCACGGGCAAGGATTCGCACGGCGGCTGCCGCATCGGCATCGCGCCCGGCTACATTCACAAGCGCGGCAATGTCGGCGTCGTCTCGCGCAGCGGCACGCTCACGTATGAGGCCGTGTGGCAGCTCACCTCGCGCGGCTACGGCCAGACCACGTGCGTCGGCATCGGCGGCGATCCCGTGAACGGCACCTCGCACCTCGACGTGATGAAGATGTTCAACGAAGACCCCGAGACCGAGGCCATCATCATGATCGGCGAAATCGGCGGCGAAGCCGAGGAGCAGGCCGCCGCGTGGGTGAAGGCAAACTGCAAGAAACCCATCGCCGCATTCATCGCCGGAGCGAGCGCGCCTCCCGGACGCCGCATGGGCCACGCGGGCGCGATCGTGAGCGGAGGAAAAGGCACGGCTGCCGCGAAAATCGCCGCGCTCAAGGACGCCGGCATCGCAGTCGCCGAGACGCCGAGCGCGATGGCCGACACGCTCCTCCGCCACTGGGGCAAGAGCGCCACCGCGTAAATTCATCCCGCTCTCCGCGAATCCGCACGCCGGTAGCTGCGCTTGTCAAAGCGCAGGCTGTTCTGCCTTTGCCCGATCAGCCCGCGCATTCCCATGCGCGGCTACAAACGCATCGCTGCCTGCCTGCCACTCCTGCAGGATTTGGCGGTTCGGATCAGAAAAGCTCACCCTGCGGCTTGCCGTGCTCAAAAGAGCCGCCTTGTTCATCGGATTGGGGCTTTTCCTCAGTGCTAGGCGCCTGCATTTCTTCGACTGGATTGCGACGCAGCGCATCCATCCAATGCGCTTCAGACACGATTGCCGGCATTCCGCACTCCCTACGCGCGATAACTGCCGCTTCGATTTTATTTCCATACGCGCCTTCCTTCCACGCTTTGCTGCCCTCTTCTCCGATCACCAAATAATCAACTGTCCGACTGACCGTGTTCTGCGTTTTGCCTCCCCGCCGGATGACCTCTTGTTGGCACTCGGTGC
>BJFP01000036.1 GCA_014189875.1 Verrucomicrobiota bacterium
AGGATGAGCCACACGCCGCCCGCGATGCATGTGAGGATGATCGGGATCTTGTCCGAGTAATTGTCCTTCTGAAGCTCAAGCACGGTGGCCCACACAGTCTTCCAGTCGTGGCCGCGCATCGAGGCGAGCAGCCGTGTGCGCACGTCGAGCAGACTGGCGTACGCCGGGTCCCGCGTGAGCTGCGCGAGGGCCGCGAGGTCGTTGCGCTGACGGTGGACCGAGAGGATTTTTTTCCGCAGCATCACGTCGTCCGGGCGCAACGCGATCTCGCGCGTGAAGCACGCGAGCGCGCGCTCCGGCTGCCGCGCATGCATCGCGAAATCGCCGACCAGTTCGTTCGCGTACGCGGGCGGCTTTGCGAGGCTCGCAAAGTAGAGCAGGTCTGCGCCCGGCTCATCGAGATGCGAGCAGAGGCTCTGCCAGTAGGCGAATGCGAGATTCCGGTCGGGGAGCGCGAGGTTCGCCTTTTGCAGCGCAAGGTTCACATTTGTGATCGCCTGCGGCTCGCTGCGGTTGCACGACTTGATCGCCGTGAGCACGCGCCCGATGTCCGGCTTTGCCTTCAGCAATTCCGCGCCGAGATCCACGCGCCCGCGCGACACATTCCCCTCCTGCGCCGCCTCGCGCATCCGTGCGTGGAAATCCCGCATCGTCTTCTCAAGCTGCGCGAGCGGATCTTCCGGCTGCCACATTTTCCCGAGCGCCACGCCGATGCCGATGATGATCACCGCGATCCAGATCAGGAGGTGCGGATCGCGGCTCAGAAAATAGAGGCGCACACGCCAGCCATCAATGTCCCCCTTGCCCCTCGCGGGAAAAGGCGCGGCCTCCGGCTGTTCGCTGTGATTCATCGCCGTCCTGCCTAGCAACACCTTTGCCAAGCGCGCCGGGATTTTGCGCACATCGTGGAAACACAGGCAGTTCTGGCTGGCTGACGCTGCAACGGAACACGCGCTTCCAGCCGGTGCGCGCCCGCGGTGGCTCTGTTCCTCTTGCCGCGCCACGTGCGGTTGACAATCCCGGCTGATCCGCCTTTCTTCCGCGCCTGATGAAACACTTCCTCAACACCATCCTCGCGCTCGCAGGGGTCACACTCCTGTCCTCGTGCGGCAACCAGATCGGCAGTTCCACCGGCGGATACAAATGCACAGCCTACGCGCCGAACAACCCGGCCGCAGTGCGCGTGAAAGTCTCCACCTCCACCCAGCACATCTACGTGATGGAAGGTGACCGCTTGCTCATGGCCGTGCAGGGCTGCGTCGGCGCAAGTGGCGCGACCGGTTCGGGCAATTACTCCATCATCGAAAAGATCAAGGACAAGCGCCGCGTGAGCCAGCCGGACGCCGGCTACCCGATGGCCTACTGGTGCGCATGGAAGCCCGCGTATGGCTTCCACGAAGGCTTCGTCCATCCCTATCCGCGCACCCACGGCTGCATCCGCCTGCACCGCGAGGCCGCCGCACGCTTCTACGCGCTCGTCCGCATCGGCACCCCGGTGAACATCGCCTCGTCACAGCCCGAAGACGCCACCCACGGCCGCACCGTCCGCAAGCTGGATCAGTCCCGCGACCCCGATCCGCCGCGTGAAGTGATGATGGCATCGAGCTGGTTCAAGGATCCCGCAGGCCCGCTGCTGATCAAGCAGTAGCCTTTTTCGAGCCCCGTTTTTTCAAAGGCGTCCGCGACGTGAGTTGCGGACGCCTTTCCTTTTTCAAAACCGCAGCTACGCTCCCGATCCAATGTCCACCACCGCCACGCCAGCGCCCGCCAAACGCACGAACCTCCGCACGCCCGACGTCATGGCCGCCGTGCAGACGCAGGTCGAGTCGCACTACCGCAGCGAAGTCGTCGAGCGCATCCGCGCCACCGGCGGCACGCTCACGGTGGACGGCGTCACCGTTCATCTCGCGAAGCAGTTCGGCTTCTGCTACGGCGTCGAGCGCGCGATCGATCTCGCGTACGCGGCGCGGAAAGTTTTTGCCGACAAGCGCGTATTCATCCTCGGCGAAATCATCCACAACCCCGAGGTGAACCGGCAGATCGCCGACATGGGCGTGGTGAATATTTTGGACAGCAAGGGCGAGGCAAACGTGGACGACATCGGCCCGGAGGACGTCGTGATCGTCCCCGCATTCGGCACCAGCGTGACCACGCTCGCGCGGCTGAAAGAACGCGGCGTGCAGATCGTGGACACGACGTGCGGCGACGTGATGAGCGTGTGGAAACGCGTGAAGCAAAACGCCGCCGAAGACATGACGAGCATCATCCACGGCAAGGCCTCGCACGAGGAGACGCGCGCCACCGCGAGTCGCGCCGTGCACGAGAGCAAGGGCCATTACCTCGTCGTCCTCTCGCTCGATGACACCGATTTCGTCTGCAACTACATCCGCAAAGGCGGCGATCGCGAGGCATTCCTCAAGCGCTTCGCAGGCGCATACAGCCCGGGCTTTGATCCCGACAAGCATCTCCGCCGCGTCGGCGTCGCGAACCAGACCACCATGATGCGCGGCGAGACCGAGGAAGTGCAAAAGCGCATCATGGCCGCCGTGCGCGACCGTGACGGCGAAACGGGCGTGAAGGAAAATTACCGTTTCTTCGACACCATCTGCGGCGCGACGCAGGAGCGGCAGGACGCACTGAAGGACATGCTTCAGAAAAAAATGGATCTGCTGCTCGTCATCGGCGGCTACAATTCTTCAAACACCTCGCACCTTGCGGAAATGGGCGAGGCCGTGCTGCCCACATACTTCATCCGCAACGCCGGCAAGCTCGAATCGCCCGCGCGCATCACGCACTTCAAGCAGCACGAGCACAGCGAGACCACGACCGACAACTGGCTCCCCGCCTCGCCCGCGACCATCGGCATCACCGCCGGCGCAAGCTGCCCAAACAATCTCATCGAGGACACCATCCTCCGAATCTTCGACCTCTGCGGCATCCCTCGCGAGCGCGTCTTGCAGTGATCTGTAGCCGCGCTTGTAAAAGCGTGGGCCAATCTCGACACCGCGGACGGAAACCGGCATGTGGATCAAATGCGGAAGTCAGCCCGCGCTTTCACAAGCGCGGCTACGCCCCGGCGAGCGAACCGAAGAATTCCCGCAGCCGCACCGCGCACGCGGAAAAGCTCAGCGCCTCTCGCGCACGCGCCTGCGAGGCATTCACCGCCGCGTGCCACGCCGCATCGTCGTCCAGCAGCTTCCTGAGATCCGCGCCTTCGCCAAACGCCACGCGATCCACCGCGCCATTTCCGCCGGTGCATGGCATCCGGCACAGCAGCGCGTCGCCTGCGACCTGCCCTGGCACCGCGCTGGAATCGAGCTGGAAAACCACGCGGCATTTCGCCATCTCGCGCAGGTAGCCGGGGTAATCGAGGCGCTTCTCGATCACATGCAGCGAGCCGCCGGGAAAAATCGCATCGAGCTTTTTGCGTCCGCTGCGACCGTCGGGATTGAAGACCGTCACCGGCACACCAAGCACACTCGCGCGCAGCAGCGCCGCGGCATGATTCCGCGACGGCACATCCCACTCGCGCGTGCCGATGAAAACGCCCGATCGCTCCGCGAGCGGACGCGAAAAATCCCAGCGCGTATCGTCCAGAGGATACGGTGTCGGAATGAACTCCGAAACGTTCACGCCGCCGCTGATGTAGAGCCGCACGAGCTCGGGTGTGCTGCTGAGCGCACCATCCGCCAGTGCACAGATCTCGCGGAACAGCGAGAGATTCGCCGCGGAGTCGAGCTGTTGCGCGACCTGGTGCTGGCCGCTCTCCTTCCACGAAATCGCGACCGTGCGGCCCTCGGCCTTCAGCGCCTTCACCGCGACGAGCGCCGGTTTCAGATCCTTCCGCAGCAGCACGAGCACCGGGCGCATCTCGGCAGGAATCGCACGCACGTCGCGGAAAAATCCCCCGCGAGTGCAGGCTGCATACGCGTGATAATTCACCGGCGCATGCGCGCGCGCGTCCACCGCGCCCGCCCCGTCGGGGAAGCGCTGCTCGGGGTCGCGGCCACCGGGATTGAGCACGGCGAGTTGCATGTGGCGCGCAGCATCGCCAGAAGCCGCGCGCAGTTCCAAGCACAAGCGTCAACACAAGCGTCGCGCCAGGCCTCCTCTCTTAATCGTATTCTCAATCGTAATCTTGATCCCGGCCTTCAGTCGCAGCTCGCGCGGCGGAGGACGGTGAAAAGGGACTGCGCGTCGAACCGACGGATCGCATCGGCAGCATGATCACGAGCGGACTCTCGCACACGGACTTCCGATCACGTGAAGGGCTCATGGGCGCGTATCTGAAATTTTCCAAGCGCGTGGAGCAGCGCTACCGCGATGCGTTCGGCGCGGATTATCCGCAGGTGCGCGACTGCTGGAACGGAGTCTTCGCGGAGCCGAAAGTGAACCTCGCGGTGTTCGAGCAAATGATCGCGGAGCAGCCAAACATCACGCTCTGGAAAAACCTCCACTTCTTCGGCACGCGGCTCCCGGGCAATGCGACCGGCATCTCGATCGGCCTTGTCGCACTGATCGAAAATGACGGGCGCACCACGCTCACGGTCACGGCGGATTGCTACATTGATGCCACCTACGAAGGCGACCTCATCGCCGCCGCAAAGGTGCCGTATCGCGTCGGTCGCGAAGGCCGCAGCGAGTACAACGAACCGCTCGCTCCGGAGCAGAAGGACGCACAGTTACAGGCCTACAATTTCCACTTCACCGCGACGCAAAATCCCGAGAACCGCGTGATGCTGCAGAAGCCGGTACAGCGCGGAAAAAATCTGCACGGCCAGTATTTCGAAGCGTTCCCAAGTCACGCCGCCGAACTGGATCGCGTGCTCGACGAAGCGCTCGCCGCAAAATGGATCGCGCTTACCGCGAAGCTCGGCCTCGCCGCTGACACACTGCCGCGCGCCGATGGCAAGCTCACGCGCGGCGAGTGACTGCGGAAAATCTGGAAGATCAAGCAATCAACTTCCAATTACGCAGACGGATCAGGCCGGCGTGCCTCGGGTAGCGCGGGCGTCCGGCGCTACCCGAATCAACACGTCTTGCGGACCAGTCCTTGCCCGCACGATCTCCGTGTTTCAAATGAGTCGGACCGACAGATTGTCGGCCCCCACATTTTACATCAGCATCAGCGCGGGGGACTCTAGCAGCTTCTTGAGTTCCGCGAGGTAGTTCGCGCCGACCGCGCCGTCCACCACGCGGTGATCCGCGCTGAGTGTGATGTTCACGCGCTGGCCGACCACGATGGTGTCGCCGGGGCCGACAACGGGCTTTTTCACAATCGCGCCGATGGCGAGGATGAGTGCCTGCGGCGGATTGATGATCGCGCAGAACTGGTCGATGCCGTACGCGCCGAGGTTCGAAACGGTGATCGTGCCGCCTGCGAATTCGTCCGGTTTCAGCTTCTTGTTGCGCGCGCGCGTCGCGAGATCCTTCACGGCGTCGCTGATTTCGCGCAGCGATTTTTTCTGCGCGTCGCGGATGACGGGCGTCACGAGCCCTTCCTCGACGGCGACGGCGACGCTGAGATTCACCGCGCCATATTGGATGATCGAATCGCCCGCAAAACTCGCGTTCACCTGCGGCACTTTCTGCGCGGCGGTGACGACCGCCTTCAACACGAAATCATTCACCGTGAGCTTCTGCCCGCCGGAGGTCTCGGCGGCGGCATTTGCCTCGGCGCGGAGCTTCATGAGCGGCGCAGCGTCCACTTCGATCGTGAGGTAGAAATGCGGGAGGTGCGTCTTGCTGGAGAGCAGGCGCTCGGCGATGATGCGCCGCATTCCGCTGAGCGGGATCACCGTGTCACCAGCGCCAGCGGCCACTGGCGGAACGATCGGCACCGAGGGGCCGCCTGCGGAAGTGGCGGGCGCATTTTCCACATCGAGTGCGACGATGCGGCCACCGGGGCCGGTGCCGCGGAGTGCGGAAAGATTCACTCCATACGCCACGGCGATTTTCCTCGCGAGCGGCGAAGCCTTCACGCGAGATCCGGAGGCTGAGGTCGCAGTACGCGAGCCGGTCGCGTGGGCGACAGCGGTCGCAGCGACGGATGCCACTGGTGACGCAGTCTTCGCAACCGTGGCCGGTTTCGCGACGACGGCGGGAAGCGAACCGTCCGCGGGAGGCTGCTCATTTTTTCCGATCAGGAGCGCGATGGGCGTGCCGCACGGGACTTTCTGGCCGGCGGCGACCAGGAGCTTGTGCAGGATGCCGTCGTCGAACGCCTCCATTTCCATCGTGGCCTTGTCGGTCTCGACTTCGGCGACCACATCGCCCGTTGCGACCTTGTCGCCTTGCTTCACACGCCATTTCACGAGGGTGCCCTCCGTCATGGTGTCTGCGAGTTTCGGCATTTCGATGTATTTGGCCATTTGGAAAGGTGAGGAAAAATCAGGTGGTCGTGTCCGCGCCCGCAGGCTGGAGAGCGCGAGGCATGTAGCGCGGATTGCGCGATTGGGAAACAAAAAGTCAACATGTCTGCCGTGAGCGCCCACCGGCGGAGCGAGGGAAATTGCTGTTCACGCGCACGCTGGCGCGATTTTCTCCGCAGTGTGAATCCACACTCCGCAGGGGACGGCGCACCCGAGACGCCGACGATCGAAATTGAACAGCAGGTCATGTTTTTCGACACGGATTGCGGCGGGGTCGTCCACAATCTCGCATACCTGCGCATGATCGAGACGGCGCGCACGATGCTGGCCGAACAGCTCGGCCTCGCGATGGTCGAGATGGCCGCGCGCGGAGTCTATCCCGTCCTGCTGCGCACCGAGGCCGACTACCGCAAGCCGGCAAAATTGAGCGACCGCCTGATCATCCGCGGAAAAATGAGCCGCATGGAACGCGCACGGTTCTGGTGCGAGTTCGAGGTCGTGCGCCCGGCGGACGGCACCCTGATGGTGACCTGCCAACAAAGCCTCGCGCTGATCAAAATGCCCGAGGGGAAACCGCTCCGGCTGCCCGAGGACTGGGCCGTGCGTTTCGCGCATCTGCGGATAATGAAGTGACCGCGGGAGCGGTGGGGCGGTTCACGCAGCGGTGCGAGGACGCGAAGAGCGGAAGGACGGAGGAAAATTTGCGGCACGTCCGATCAAACCTCTGCGCGTCTGCGGCTTTGCGCGGCACCCCTTCTTTTGATCGCCGGAGGTGGATCGCAGGGCATTCGAGGGAAATGTCGGACGACCCGACAGCAGGCGCATCGGGTCCTTGACCTTCCTTGGACACTGCTTCGCCTTCGCTCCCGAACTACGGCCGATAGAACCGGCCCATCTTTTCGAGGATGACTGTGCGGAGTTCCTCGCCGTTCACGGCACCGTTGTGACGCCAGAGGATTTCGCCATTGGTCCCGACGAGGACGGTGTGCGGGATCGCGCCGGGCCATTCTGGGTCGAGGGCCTTCATGAGCGCGTTGGTGTCGGCTTCCTTGAAAATGTAGCTGTTTGTCGTGCGGCCTTCCGCCTTGAGCGAAGGCTTCAGCCGGTCGAGCAGACCGGCCCCACGCTTTTCGAGGAAGGCTTTCACTTTCGCAGAATCCTTCGGGTCATCGGTGCTGATCGTGATAAGTTCAAAATCGCGGAGGCCAAACTTCCGTGCCGTGGTGACGAGTTCTGGAAACTCCGCAACGCATGGAGCGCAAGTGGTTGCCCAGACGTTGAATAGCCGCATCTTATTTGTGCCATTCTTGCGCAGTCCTGCCACTCCAGCAGCATCTATCAACTCCACATCAACGGGCGTTTTGTCCCACTTATCCACTTTCTTCGATACCAAGTCTTTCTTGTCAAGCCACTTAGTGGAGCATCCATGCGGCTTGGTAATTTCGACCGGGACAGGCTTGCCTGCGAGCAAGGCTTCGACTGCATGGCGGGCATCTTGGCTCGTCACGGTCGCCTCGTCAGCGAAACGCGAGTCGTCAAACTGGCCCTTGTAGCGCAGTTTGCGCTCCGCGTCGAAGACGAAGACATGCGGCGTGGCGAGACACCCGTAGGCCTTGGCGATCGCCTGCGTCTCGCCGTCGTAGAGGTAGGGAAAATTGAACCCCTCGTCCGCAGCATACTTTTTCATGTCGTCGAACCCGTCGTTGTATTTCGAAAAGCCCAGTTCATCAATACTGAGTCCGTCAGGGCTGTTCGGGTTGATGGCGACGAGCGAAAACTGACCCGCCGGCATGTCACGGATGAGTTTCTTGATCCGCGCCTCCGCCGCGTGCGAGTCCGGGCAATGGTTCGAGATGAACGCCACCATGAGGACTTTCGCCGCCCGGTAGTCCCCGAGCGTGTGCCGTTTGTCGTCAATCCCGAGCAGCTTGAAATCCGGGGCCGCGTCGCCGATTTTTAAATCTTGGATGTCGTTCGCGTGAAGTTTGGAGATGGGTTTGTCTGGGGATTTCGCGGGTTCGGCTTGGCTCTGCGGGCAGGCGGCACAGAGCAGAATGCTCAGAAGCAGGTGCGGGATTTTCATGGGTGATGGGGTTGTGGTTCGGGAAGGGAATGGGGTCGCGGTGTCCGCGGTGATCAAAGAGGCGCTGACGGCTGGGGGCGTTCGATCCAGACCGCGAGCAGCGCGAGGTCGGCCGGGGTTACGCCGCTGATCCGTGAGGCTTGGCCGAGCGTCTCTGGCCGGATGGCGGTGAGCTTTTGCCCGGCTTCCACCCGCAGGCCGCGGATGGCGAGGAAATCCATACCCGCGGGGATGCGCTTGTCGTCCTGGCGTTTCAGCCGGTCAATCGCGATTTGCTGGCGGGAGATGTAGCCCTCGTATTTCAACTCAATCTCCAGCGCATCCCAGATTGTCCGATCATGCCCTGTGCGGGTGCTTTCCGGGAGGTTCACTGCATAATTATCAGGCCTCTTCAGCCAGGCGGCGATCTTGATTCCGTCGTGCGTGGCGGACTCGGCGTTTCGGCGGAGTCTGTCGAGGCTGGCGAGCTTTTCTTTCGTTTTCTCCCAGCGCATGGAATCCACGAGACCGAATTTCTGGCCGATCGGCGTGAGGCGGAAATCTGCGTTGTCGTGGCGGAGAATCAGGCGGTGTTCGGCACGGCTCGTGAACATGCGATATGGCTCGGGAGTTCCCTTGGTCACGAGGTCGTCCACGAGCACACCGAGATAGGCATCAGCACGGCCGAGGATCAAAGGCGGTTTGCCTTGCAGTTTAAGCGCGGCATTTGCGCCGGCAAGGAGCCCCTGCCCTGCGGCTTCCTCGTAGCCGGAGGTTCCGTTGATTTGTCCGGCGAGATATAGGCCGGGGATCGCCTTGGTTTCGAGAGTGTGGCGGAGCTGGGTCGGCGGGCAGTAGTCGTATTCGACGGCGTAGCCGGGACGGAGCAGTTCGGCATTTTCAAGTCCGGGCACGGTTCGGATGAATGCGTATTGGACTTCCAGAGGCAGCGACGTTGAGACTCCGTTGACGTAGTATTCGAGTGTGTGGAGGCCTTCTGGTTCGAGATAGAGCTGATGCCGCTCTTTTTCCGCGAACTTTACGACTTTGTCCTCGATGGATGGGCAATACCGCGGGCCGGTGCCCTCGATCTTGCCCGCGTAGAGCGGTGATTTGTCGAGGTTATTGCGGATGATGTCGTGCGTGCGGGAGTTCGTGTAGGTCATCCAGCATGGGATTTGTTCCACATGGAACGTCCCATCAGCGGTAAAATTCAGTGAGAATATTTCACGCGGCTTTCGCTCAAGGCGCTCCGGCAGAAAACTGAATGTCGTGGGCACTTCATCACCGAGCTGCTTCTCGCACTTTGAGAAATCAATCGTCCGCCCATTCAAGCGGCACGGCGTTCCGGTCTTGAATCTGCCGATCTCAAGGCCAAGCTCCTGAAGCGAGTCACTCAGACTGGAGACGGTGTCTCCCATGCGCCCGCCAGGCTGATTTTTTAGTCCGACATGCAGGAGGCCGCGCATGAAGGTGCCAGTCGTCACCACGACGGATCGGCAGTTCACTTGCATCCCCATATTGGTCTGAATGCCACAGACGCCGTTGTCATCCGTGAGGATTCGGGTGACATTGGCCTGCATCAGGTCAAGGTTCGGCGTTCGCTCGAGTTCGACCTTTGCGCGGAATTGGTAGGCCTTCTTGTCGCACTGCGCCCTCGGCGAGCGCACACTGGGGCCTTTCTTGGAATTCAGGAGGCGAAATTGAATCGCGGTCGCATCCGTATTCAAGCCCATGACACCGCCCAGCGCATCGATCTCCCGGACAATCTGACCTTTTGCCTGACCGCCGATTGCGGGATTGCAGGACATCTGGCCGACCGTGTCGAGGGACTGCGACAAAATCAGTGTCTCGGCGCTAAGTCGCGCCGCCGCAGAAGCTGCTTCAATGCCGCCGTGTCCAGCACCGATGACGAGCACGTCGTAGGTTTTAGGATGAATGAACATGCTCAATTTCTTGAAGGGCAGTTCGTTGTCTGAGCGAGTGGTGTCATTGTTTCAGTGCGATGGCAGGGAGACTTTCGCGCGCAACACGCCAGTGCTCGGATAATGCCGGCATCTGTTCCGTAGGCTGCTACAATTCCGCAGACGATCGCGGCATTGGTATCGCAATCGCCACCGACTTCGATCGTGCTGAGCAAGGCTTCTGTAAAATCATGGATGGAACGGCAGGTATTCCAGATTGCGAAAGGCACAGTATCTGGGCAGAAAATCTCATGCCCGCAACCGACGGCTCTCGCCACTTCGTCCGCAGTGCTCCCTGACTGGAATGTGTGCGCTAATTTCAATGCGCTCAAGGTCATTCCTTCCGGAGTCCACTTGATTACACTTTGCCAGATTGAAGCACATGCTTCGTCCCTCGGGAGATGACGGCAGTTCACGGCTTCGGCGGTAGCGATTGCAACCGCGATTGCACCAGCCCTGGCTTCCAAATGAAAGTTGGTGACTTGGGCTGACGCTGTTGCCGCAGCGCAAAGTTGGCCAAGATCCTGAGAGAAATACGCTCCGAGTGGACCGCCCCTCATCGCTGATCCATTGCCAAACGAACCTGTTCCAAAGGCTGACGCTGAAATCGTCCGCCACGATCCAGCTTCGGAGAGTTGAGTCAGAGTTCGCGGTGTCATTTTTCCGTAGCCACGGTCCGGATCGGATTTGAAATTCTTCGCGAATACCCACGCAAGCGCATCTTGTTTGATTGTTTTGAAGAGACTTAAACATTCCAATATTCCCAGCGCCATCGCGGTGTCATCCGTGTATCTCAATGCACCGGGCGTCAACGTGGATGGACTCTCGAAGTCACGGGCGCGGCAATGTTGGTAACTCAGAGCTTCACCGCATGTGTCATCCACGGAAAGACCCTCAAGCGCCTCCCAAGCGGATGCCATGCAGTTGAGGTGTTGTCTAGTCGTCGGATTTATCACGAATCGAGGCGTGATCAAGTCACACTTGGCTACTTGATGTTCTACGTGGAACATGGATGGTCGAGGATTCCGGCTTTCGAGCGGGGGAGCAGTTCCGCGAGTGAGGCCCGGAATTTCTGACCTTTTAGGTTTATACTTATGATTTCCATGTTTTCCGAGAATTCTGAAAGTACCTGTCGGCACGCTCCGCATGGAGTGACTGGTTCTTTGGAGTCCGCCACAATGACGATTCGTCGGAATGAACGGACTCCGGCGGCGACGGCGGCGAAGACCGCGTTGCGCTCCGCACATATTGTTAATCCGTAAGAAATATTCTCTACGTTACACCCGCTGAACACTTTACCGCCTTCTGACTCCAGAGCGGCACCGACAAGAAACTTCGAATACGGCGCGTGTGCTCGCAGGCGAGCTTTCCGAGCAAGCCTAGCCAGCGATGTTTCGTTTTGTTTAATTGCCATAGTTTTCTTATAGAGACGTTTTTGTTTCAATCCGCCGTATTCCAGCCTGTGTCTCGCGCCGAAGCCGGCGACCCGGAACGGGGCCGACGAAATAAACTGATGAAATGTTCCGTATCGTGGTGAGGCCGATCCTTCGAGGGTTGACCCTCCCGAGATTTTCCACGGAAGGGACGGAGAATAAACCACGGATTTCACGGATGGGCACGGATGAAAGGCTTGTTCTCCGAAAAACATAAGCCGCCAAATTCAACGCGGAGCTAAAGCCTCTCGTTTCCGCTCGAAATTCACCAGTCCAGAAAACGCACGTCAGGTTGAAAATTGAACGCTCGCGGCATTCTGCGCGGAATCCGCTCATGCCGGTTCGCCGGAATATTTTGTTGCGAAAAAAAGGCGTACGCACAGCATGGGGGCGTGGTTTCAAAGTGCCCCAAGTATCCTGGAAAACTCATCGCTGTCGAGGGGCTGGATGGCTCGGGCAAATCCACGCAGATCTATCTCGTCAAACGCTGGCTTGAACTTTCGGGCGCGCGCGTTTTCTTCACGGAGTGGAATTCATCGAGCCTCGTGAAGCCTTCGACGAGCAAGGGAAAGATGAGCCGGCTGCTCACGCCGACGACTTTCTCGCTCATCCATGCGACGGACTTTGCGGATCGCTACGAGCGGCAGATTTTTCCGCTGCTGCAGGCGGGTTACATCGTGCTGGCGGACCGCTACATCTTCACGGCGTTCGCACGTGATGTGGTGCGCGGCGTGGATTTTGACTGGGTGGAGCGGCTTTACAGTTTCGCTGTGCAGCCGGATGTGACGCTGTATTTCCGCGCGCCGCTGGAGGTCGCGCTGGGGCGCATCCTCGACGGGCGGCCCGAGCTGAAATACCATGAGGCCGGCATGGATCTCGGGCTGAGCCCGGATCCTTACGAGAGCTTCCGCATTTTCCAGGGGCGGATCCTCGAGCAGTATGAGATGCTGGCACCCCGCTATCATTTTACGACGCTGGATGCGACGCGCGACATCCACGAGCAGCAGGCCGAGGTGCGGCGGATTCTCCGGCAGAAATTCCGGCTGTCCGATTTCAAGAAAACGAAAGGCCGCCGCGCAGCGGCATGACCTCATGACGCCGTCATTTTCACCGCCGCCGATGCACCAGCCGAACCTCGCGGGGCGGATAATGCGCACCTTTGGCAGCCCGCTCGCCGAGATGGGCCGGTCGCGCCTCGTGGGGCGCCTGTTCGCGATCGAGGGTGCGGACGGTTCCGGGCGCTCGACGAATATCAAGGCGCTGAGCGAATGGCTGGAAGCCAGCGGCTACGCGGTGAAGCACATGGGCCTGCGCCGTTCACCGCTGCTCGCTCAGGATATCGAGCATGCGAAGCAGTCGCGCCTGCTTACGCGCACGACGATGTCGCTACTCTACGCGACGGATTTCTACGACCAGCTCGTGCATGAGATCATCCCGGCGCTCCGTGCGGGCTACATCGTCCTCGCGGACCGCTACATTTACACGCTCATGGCGCGCGACATCGTGCGCGGCGCGGAGCCGGAATGGACACGAAACCTCTACAGCTCCGCGCTCATCCCGGATGCCGTCTTCTACCTTCAGACGGATCCCGGCGAGCTTGTGCTGCGCAACTTCGAAAAAAACGCGACGCTCGACTACTGGGAGAGCGGCATGGATCTCGGCCTTTCGCGCGACATGTTCGAGAGCTTCCTCATCTATCAGGGGCTCATCCAGCGCACATTCGGGCGCATGCAGAAGCGCTACGGCTTCACGATCGTGGATGCGAACCGCGACTTCGCAAAAATCCAGCGCGAACTCCGCTCGCACCTCACCGCGAGTCTGGCGACGGCGGCGAAGTGACGCGCCCCCATGCCGGAGGCCGGATGACACGGATGGGATTCAGAGAAAAAATGCCTTCATCCGTGCCATCCGTGGTTCCTCCTCTGCTTCCTTCGCGGAATTTCGCAGGGGTCTCAAACTCTCAGTCCGCGCACGGAAACACACGCATCCTCGAACGAATGCACCGCGCGGCGCGAAAGCTGCGGCTGTGGCGGGATTGAGGGTTGCGCTTTAGTCGCTGCCCCGTAACATCCACAGAACGAACCACCGCGACCGCGCGGGCTCCTCAAATCTCCACACCGACGAACCGCAACTCATGGCCACCGCTGTCACGACCACCGATTTTTCCACGGCTCCGATCAACGCCAAACTTTCCACCGAGAGAAAGCTGCGGCTCCTCACCGACATGGTGCGCATCCGCCGCTTCGAGGGCGAGTCGCTGCGGCAATACACGCAGAAAAAAATGGGCGGCTTCCTGCATCTCTACAATGGCCAGGAATCCGTGGCCGTAGGATGCGTATCGCTCATGGGCGACGACGATCACGTCATCACCGCCTACCGTTGCCACGGCCATGCTCTCGCAGTCGGAATGACCATGAACGAGTGCATGGCCGAATTGTTTGGCAAGGCCACCGGCTGCTCGAAGGGCAAGGGCGGCTCGATGCACTTCTTCGCGCCGGACAAAAACTACTGGGGCGGCCACGGCATCGTCGGCGGGCAGACGCCGCTCGGCCTCGGCCTCGCCTACGCACTGAAATACAAGGGAGTGAAGGGCGCGGCGATGTGCTTCATGGGCGACGGCGCGGTGAACCAGGGTTGCTTCTACGAGAGCCTGAACATGGCGTCGCTCTTCGACATCCCGGTGATCTACATCATCGAAAACAACGGCTACTCGATGGGCACGAGCCTCGCGCGGAGTTCCGCTTTCAAAAGCTGCCTCGCCGAGCGTGCCGAGGGGTTTGCGATAAGCTGGGCGAAGTGCAACGGCACGGACATCTACGAAGTGCGCGCCGCAGTGCAGGCCGCGATCGAACGCGCGCATACCGAGCAAAAGCCGACGGTGCTGGAAATTTCCACTTACCGCTACTACGGCCACAGCGTCGCCGACTCGAAGCACACCGGCGGCTACCGGCAGAAGGAGGAGATCGAGCACTACAAGCAAAGCCACGACCCGATTCAGATTTTCAAGCGCCGGCTGATCGAGGAAGGCACGCTCACCGAGGAGCAATACGACGTGATTGACGAGGCCGCGAAATCCGAGGCGGCGACGTCTGCGCAGTTCGCCGACGAGAGCCCGGTGGCTGGCGAGGAGAGCATCATGCAGGATGTGTATTTCGAGGTGGACCGGCAGACGGAGGCCGGGCGCACGGGGCGGCATTTTTTCCACGACTAGGAGCGCAGCAATGGCGGCGATTTCACTCAAGGCGCACTACGACGGTGAGCACATCCAGATCGACGAGCCGTTCCAGATTCCGGCGAACAGCCAGCTCATCGTGACGGTGATTCCGAATGATGACTCTCTCGGGCATTGGCGCGAGGACTGGTCGCGGCTCGCCGCGCAGGGTCTCGCCCGCGCCTATGGGCCGGACGAGCCGGAATACACAGAGGCCGACTGCATCCCGTGAATGCAGGAGAAATTCGACTGTCGCCGCTCCGGCAAGCCGACGGTCTGATCAAGACACGCCCCGTTCTCTTGCTGCGCAGCGCGCCGCCCTTCGGTGATTTCATCGCGTGCGGACTGAGCACGCAGCTTCAGCAGGAAGTGAAAGGCTTTGACGAAATCATCGGCCCGGACGATGCCGATTTTTCCACAGCGAGGCTCAGGCAGTCATCACTCATCCGGCTCGCATTTCTCGGCTCCATTCCCGCGCGCAACTTGCACGGCAAACTCGGCTGGATCAGCGATTCTCGCCTGAGCCGCCTGCTCACAAAGCTCGCCGATTTTTTCCGACCGAACTGACGGCCTCTCAACTCTCAACCTTCCACTCTCAACTTCCCATGCCACTCATCGAATACCGCGACGCACTCAACCAAGCCTTTGACGAAGAAATGGCGCGCGACGAAAACGTCGTCCTCATGGGCGAGGAAGTCGCCGAATACGACGGCGCATACAAAGTCACCAAGGGCCTCTGGAAAAAATGGGGCAGCAAGCGCGTGATGGACACGCCCATCAGCGAGGCCGCATTCATCGGCATGGGCGTCGGCGCCTCAATGCTTGGCATCCGCCCAGTCATGGAACTCATGTTCTGGAGCTTCGCCACCGTCGCGTGGGATCAGATCATCAATAACGCCGCGCAAGTCCGCTACATGAGCGGTGGCCTCATCAATTGCCCAATCGTCATCCGCGGGCCCGCGAACGGCGGCACGAACGTCGGCGCAACGCACTCGCACAACCACGAAAATTTCATGGCAAACGTCCCCGGCCTCAAGGTCGTGTGCCCCGCCACCGCCTACGACGCAAAGGGCCTCATGAAGTCCGCCATCCGCGACAACGACCCCGTGATGTTCATGGAAAACACGCTCCTCTACGGAGAAAAATGGGAAGTCCCCGAGGAGGAATATCTCATCCCTCTCGGCAAGGCCGACATCAAGCGCGTCGGCACGGACATCACGCTCATCGCGCACGGCCGCGCCGCGCTCACCGCCTGCACCGCCGCCGACATCCTCGCTGCCGAGCACAACATCAGCGCCGAAGTGATCGATCTCCGCAGCATCCGCCCGCTCGACGAAGAGACCATTCTGGAGAGCGTCGCGAAAACGCACCGCGCCGTTTACATCGAGGAAAACAAACCCTTCTGCGGAGTCGGCGCGCAGATCGCCTCGATGATCCAGGAAAGAATCTTCGACGAACTCGACGCCCCCGTGCTGCGCGTCACAAGCATTGACGCTCCCGCAATCTACTCGCCCGAACTCGAAAAACGCCAGCTCCCGCGCCCGCTCGACGTCGTGGAGAAAGTGCTGAGCATTCTCTGACGTAACGAGGACAATCCTGTCCGGAGATTCTCCAAGCGCAGGCAGGATTCCCCTCGTTACTCCGCCTTGAACGTCCCCGTCCCAACGAGGCGCTCGAAGATCGGCGAGGCCATGAGCGTCGTGATCACCGCCATGATCACCAGCGTCGCAAAGAGCCCCTCGCTGATGATCCCGCGCTGAAGCCCGATGTTGATGATGATCAGCTCCATCAGCCCGCGCGCATTCATCAACACGCCGATGCCGAGCGCCTCGCGGTTTGAGATTCCCGTCGCGCGCGCTGCGAGCCAGCAGGCCACGCCTTTTCCCACGATCGCCGCGACGAGCACCGCACCGCACATCAGCCACAGGTAGCCGGAATTCAGCAGGCCGATGCGCGTGTTCAGCCCCGAGTAGGTGAAGAAAAGCGGCAGCAGCAGCGCGACTGCGAGCGGCTGGATGCGCGCAATGAGATCGCGAGTGAAGACGCCACGCGGAATCGCCGCGCCCATGAGGAACGCGCCGAACACCGCGTGCAGCCCGATGAGATCCGTGAACCACGCGCCGAGCGCCATGAGCGCGAGCCCGATGACGAGGCCGCCGTCCGTGAGCTCGCCGTCTTTCTGCATCCACGACTGGGTGCGTGCGAGCAATGGCCTCACGATGAGCAGGCACACGGCGAGATAGCCGATGCCACCCACGATATTCACCACGGCATGGCTGACATTTTGATCGAAGCTCGCGAGCACCACCGCCAGCAGGCACCACGCGGTCGCATCATCAATCGCGCCTGCGCCAATCGCCACCGTGCCCATCGTCGTGCCGGCGAGCTTTTTGAAATGGATTATCCTCGCCAGCATCGGGAATGCCGTGATGCACATCGAGGCTCCGAGGAAGAGCATCGCCTCGGTGAGCGAGGTCTTCTTTGGGAAAAGCTCCGTGTGGTGGAAGAACACCCAGCCGAGCCCGGCACCGAGCACGAAGGGCGCGACCATTCCAGCGAGGGAAACCGCGATGGAACTTTTCAGCCGTTTGCCGATGATGTCCGTGCGGAATTCCATCCCGACGATGAACATGTAAAGCGCGAGCCCGAGCTGCGACGCGGGGAAAAGATAGCTCTGCGTGTCGCGCCCGTGCTGCGTCTTGTCCCACGGGAAAAGCCACTGCTGCCACTCCGGCGCGAGGAGCCCGAAGAGCGAAGGACCGAGCAGCACGCCCGCGATCATCTCCGCCACGACCTGCGGCTGCCCGAAGCGCGCCGCAATCGCGCCGACGATCCGGCAGAAGAGCAGAATGACGGCAAGCTGCAGGAAAAATTGGACGGCGAGCTGGACGTTGTTCATCGGAAGCCGCGACGCTCGCGGAAAATCGCTGATACCGGAAATCCATTCTTGCGATTGCAGTCATGCCTGTGCGTTATCAGCTCATGGAACTCCGCCACCTGCGATATTTCCAAGCTGTCGCCGAGGAACTCAGCTTTTCCAAGGCCGCGCGACGGCTGCACATCGCGCAGCCCGCGCTGAGCCGCGCGGTGAAGGAACTCGAGGAAGACATCGGCGCGGTGCTCATGCTGCGGAACCGCCGCGCCGTCTCGCTCACCGAGGCGGGTGCGATGCTGCTGCACGAGATCGGCATCCTTTTCCAGCGCGTGGACGATGCTGTGAAAAAGGTGCAGCGAGTCGCAAACGGCGAGGAAGGCGAGCTACGCGTCGGCTACATCGGCGCCCCCACGCAGGCATTTCTCGGACGGCTGCTCGCGGAATTTCGCAAACGCTATCCGCGTGTCTCCGTGATTCTGGAGGAGCGCACACCGGAGCGCGTGTGGGAAATGGTCGCGCGCGGCCGTCTCGACATCGGCCTCACGCGCCCCGTGCTCGCGCAGCACGCACACGGCCTGCACACCACGCTCCTTCGACACGAACCGTTCCACTGCGTGCTGCCCGCAGCGCATCCGCTCGCGAAAAAACGGGAGGTGCCGTGGCGGGCGCTCGCGGGCGAGCCGCTCGTGATTCTCGCGCGCCGCGAAGGCGTGGGCCTGCACGATGCGATCCTCACCGCGTGCCAGCGTGCAAAATTCACGCCGCGGTTCACGCACACGCCGAGCGTCATTCACACCGTCCTCAGCTACGTCGAGGCGGGCGCAGGCATCGGCATCATCCCGGACAGCGTAGCCACGCTCGGGGCAGGGGGGCCGCTCGTCTTTCGTCCACTCGTGCCGGTGCAGTCCGTGGATCTCGTGATGGTCTGGGCCGACGCCTGCACATCGCCCGCGGCGGGCGCGTTCCGCACGCTCGTCGCGGAGTGGCTGAAATCACGCAAGCTCTGGCGCAAATGACCACGCAAAATCCGCAACTTCAGCCTCCGATTGATTGCCACGTTCACATCGTCGGCAATGGCAAATCCGGCAGCGGATGCTGGCTGCGGCTCGGCGCGACGTGGTGGCAGAAGCCGCTTGCCGCACACATGCTGCGGCACATCGGGCTCGGTGCGTCGTCGCTGCATGCGGATGATTTCGACGAACGCTACGTCGCTCATCTGCTGCGGCTCCTGCGCGAATCGTCGCTCGGCGCGGCAGTCATTCTCGCGCAGGATGAGGTCTATCGCGCCGATGGCTCGAAGATGGAAGCCACCGGTTCCTTTCACGTTCCGAATGACTACGTGCTGCGTCTTGCGCGGCAGAATCCCGAATTCATCCCCGCAGTGAGCATCCATCCCGCGCGGCCCGACGCGCTCGACGAACTCAATCGCTGCATCGCCGGCGGCGCAGCGGTGCTGAAGCTCCTGCCAAACTGCCACAACGTGGACTGCAACGACACGCGCTACCGGAAATTTTGGGAGCGCATGGCGGAAGCGCGTCTCCCTTTGCTCGCGCACACCGGCGGCGAGCACACCGTGCAGGTGATCAATGCCGCGTATTCCGACCCGCGCGTGCTCACGCTCCCGCTCGAATGCGGCGTCCCCGTGATCGCCGCGCACGCGGCAACGAAGAGCGGCTTCGGCGATCCCGATTATTTCCACATCTTCACCGACATGCTCGCGAAATGGCCGAACCTGCACGGCGACACGAGCGCATGGAATGTCCCGCGCCGCGGCCGCAACGCGCACCGCTGCGTGGGAACCAATGCAGGCCTGCT
>BJFP01000037.1 GCA_014189875.1 Verrucomicrobiota bacterium
CGGCTTTGCGGCTTTGCGCGATAAAATGATCCGCACGATTTCCGCCGCCGAGACGATCGCCCTGCGCTGGCCTGTGCTGCGTCCGGGCTTTCCGCGTGAGACGGCGATCTTCGATGGCGATGATGCGGCGACGACACTGCACTTCGGCGCGTTCGACGGCGACATGCTCCTCGGCGTCGCCTCGATCTACCTCGTGCCGTGCCCGGAAAAAATTCCTGCGCAGCCGGGCGTGTCGCCCGCATTCCAACTCCGCGGCATGGCCACGCTTCCCGATTTTCGCCACGCAGGCTTTGGCACGGCGCTGCTCGCCGCGTGCGTCGCACACGCGCGCGCAGAACGCGCGGCGCTGGTCTGGTGCAACGCGCGCACTTCCGCCGTGGCATTCTACGCGAAGCACGGCTGGCAGATTCTCGGCGCGGAGTTCGACATCCCGACGGTCGGCCCGCACCTCCGGATGTGGCTCGCACTGCAGTGAGCGCGAGGGGTGATGCAGCAAAATCGCTGCGGCGGCAAGCGACCTTTCCCGGGTGGAGCACGCGAGTCGCGTGCTCCACCATCCGACACTCTGCGATCTCGCCGGCATCGCCGTGCCGAAGCATGTCGAGGGAAAGAGCATCCGCCCGCTGTTCAACGATCCAAAGACCGAGTGGAGCGCGCCGGGCGTCACGACGTATCGCTTCAAGAACCACACCGCGCGCACCGAGGACTGGCGGCTCATCCGCTATGCGAATGGTGACGAGGAATTTTACGACGAGAAAGCCAATCCGAACGAGTGGAAGAAGCTCGCGACCGATCCGAAATACGCGGAGCAAAAGGCGAAGCTCGCAAAAATGCTCCCCGATCACGATCACGCGGACATCGGCGGCGCGGACGGCAAGGGCGCGGAGAATTCTGGCGACGGCAAGAAGGCCGAGAAGAAGCGGCTGAAGAAGGAAGCGAAGTAAATGTAGGACAGCCGTCCAGCCTGTCCCGAATGCAACCCAAGCGTGCCAGACAACGCCGGAGAGCCATCCGGCAATCCAAGGGCGGATCAACCATGCCTATCCACAGCCTCCGCCAAAGTGCATGACACGCTCCCGGAAATCGCTCACGCTTGCACTCCTGACCTCCGCACCAGCACCCGCACGATCGCGGAATTTTTCCCCACATTCCAACCCATGAAAATCACCACGCTCATCCTCTCTCTCGCCAGCGCCGTGCTCATCGCCACGGCATCCGCCGAACCCATCCGCCTTTGGGAAGGCGACGCACCGGGCGCGCTCGGCAAGGCGGACCAGGACATCCCGACGCTCACGGCTTTCCTCCCCGCAGCGGGCACGGCGAACGGAACAGCGATCGTCATCTGTCCTGGCGGTGGCTACGGCGGACTCGCAGCCCATGAGGGGCAGGGCTACGCGGAGTTTCTCGCAGGAAAAGGGGTCGCGTGTTTCGTGCTGAAATACCGACTCGGCTCGAAGGGCTACCGGCATCCCGTGATGATGCACGACGTACAGCGCGCGATCCGTCTCGTCCGCACGAACGCCGCGAAGTGGGCCGTGGATCCCGCGCGCATCGGAGTGATGGGCAGCAGCGCGGGCGGGCATCTCGCGACGACATCGGTGACGCATTTCGACTCGGGAAAAGCAGACGCCACGGACGCAGTGGATCGCACGAGCTGCCGCCCGGATTTCGGCGTGATCTGCTACGGCGTGATCAGCATGGAAGACGGCGTGACGCACGGCGGTTCAAAGAACAATCTGCTCGGCAAAGATCCCGCCGCCGATCTCGTCGAGCTGCTCTCAAACGACAAACAGGTGACGAAGGACACGCCGCCGTGCTTCGTGTGGACGACCGGCGAGGACAAGGCCGTGCTGCCGGAAAACAGTTTCCGCTTCGTGCAGGCGCTGCGGAAAAGCGGGATCGCCTTCGATTTCCACGTCTATGAGAAAGGCCCGCACGGCATCGGCCTCAGTCCGGGCAAGAACGGCGTGCCTGCGGGCGATGTGCATCCGTGGGGGAAGGATCTGGTGTTCTGGCTGCAGCAGCACGGATGGGTGAAGTGAGGCGGAAAAATGCGCGACTTCGCTGGAGCGCATGGGCATCGAGGAATCGCTCACGAGCCTCACGCGGAAATTCAAATCGCTGAAAGTGCCGAAGCGCGCGAAGCGGAAGTAGGACGCGTGGCGGTTGCGGCGAGTGCGACGCGGATGTGGAGTGGTGACTGCTGAAAAGTGACTGGTTCCGAATCCGCGTGCGCACGGATGATGCCTTGTGAGTCCCGTTGCGCGCTGGCTGCAACACTAGTCACCGGTCACCAGTCGCCGGTCACCAGTCACCAGTCACATATTTTTCCTAGCCGCACGCCGCACCCGCCGCCACTCTCCGCGCGCCATGTCCCAAAACCCCGACCTCCCCTGGTGGAAACAGCTCAACCGCTACCACTGGTTTGTATTTTCCGTCGCCTCGCTCGCGTGGCTCTTTGACTGCCTCGATCAGCAGCTCTTCATCCTCGCGCGCGACAATGCGGTGAAGGCCCTCGCAGCCAAGGAGACCTCGCTGCGGCAGGGCGAACTCAGCGGATGGGCCATGAGCATCTTCATCGCCGGATGGGCCACCGGCGGTCTCATCTTCGGCGCGGTCGGCGACCGCATCGGGCGCGCAAAGACGCTTGCTCTCACCGTGCTCCTCTACTCGGTGTTCACCGGCCTGTCCTCGTTTGCGGCGAACATCGGGCAATTCATGATCTACCGCGCGCTCACCGGCCTCGGGGTCGGCGGCGTCTTCGGCCTCGCTGTCGCGCTCGTCGCCGATGCGCTGCCGGAATCCGCGCGCCCCAAGGCGCTCGGCATGTTGCAGGCGCTGTCCGCCGTCGGAAATGTGACCGCCGGAGTCTGCGCCATGTCGCTCTCCGGCGTGGATCCCCTCGTGTCGTGGAAATACCTTTTCTGGATCGGCTCCGTGCCCGCATTCCTCTGCATCTTCATCATGACCCGGCTGAAGGAGCCGGAAAAATGGCTCGCCGCGAAAGCCACGAGCAAAATTGACAGCACGATGGCCATGGGCTCCTACGCCAGCCTTTTTGGCAACGCCCGCTGGTGCAAGCCTGCGATCTTCGGCATGCTCCTGTGCGTGTCGGCCGTCGTCGGCCTGTGGGGCATCGGCTTCTTCAGCAACAAGCTCGTCGCCGCTGCCATCGCCGACTCGCTCGCCGGCCAGAATCTTTCGGCGAAGGAAATCAGCACCGCCAAGCAATGGTGGTCCGCCGCGAATCTCATCGTGCTGAACATCGGCGCATTCGTCGGCATGATCGCATTCAGCAAGGCCGCGCACCGCTTTGGACGGAAGCCGGTCTTCGCCGTGGCGTTCATCGCAGCGATGGTGGCGACGATTTTATTCTATCAGAAATTCAACACGCGCGACGACATCTGGATGAGCTTCGTGCTCGGCGCCTGCCAGCTCTCGCTGTTCGCGGGCTTCGCGATTTACCTGCCCGAACTTTTCCCCACGCGCCTCCGCAGCACCGGCACCAGCTTCTGCTACAATGTCGGCCGCTTCATCGCCGCCAGCGGTCCCGTCACGCTCGGCGTGCTCGCAGCCCACCTCGGCAAAAATGCCGTCGCCGCGCTGCCCGCGACGGCCAATGCCGCCATGAAGGCCACCGCCGAACTGAACGCCTTCCGCAACGCCGGCTGCTACATGAGCGCCGTCTTCCTCCTCGGCCTCATCGCGCTGTTCTTTCTCCCCGAGACAAAGGGCCGTCCGCTCCCCGAGGACGGCGACGGAAAATAATCCGGCGCGGAAAAATGCGGCTTCGGTTTGAGCCCAAAGCTTCGTGCTGAAGGTCGAACGGCTTCCGGCCACGCCATCCCCGCTCAGTGCTCCGGCCACCGCGCATCCCGCAGCGCGGGGAACTCCGCACGCCATGCAGCGACATCGGCGTGCAAGATTTACGTATTCAGGATCGTCTCGGCCGTGCCTGCATCCGCGATGATCTCACCGTGCGGATTCACAACCACGCTGCGCCCGCAATATTCGAAGCGCGGCTCGCTGCCCGTGCGGTTCACGCCAATCACAAATGCCAGGTTCTCGATCGCGCGCGCCCGCAGCAGCGTGAGCCAGTGCTCGATGCGCTTCAACGGCCACGCGGCGATCTCGATGAAAAGATCCGCGCCGAGGCGCGCCGCCGCTCGGAACCTTTCCGGAAAGCGCAGGTCGTAGCAGATGAGCGGCGCGGCCGTCCCCGCCGGCCACGGCCAAAGCGCGAAGCGCCCATTCCCATGCACTTGCTTCGTGATGCCATGAACGCCCCCGGGGGAAATGTGACGCTGCGCGTGGAGCGAGGTGCCCGCCGAGGACGGCAAGGCTCCATTTGCGGCGCTCCACCCGGGAACCGCTGCGCGCGAAACGTCCGGCTTGACCACCAAACCGCGATTGCTACGTTCGCGCCCCTTTTTCACGCATCACCTAACACACCCACCCACATGCTTCGCTACGAACTAAAGAACAAAGTCGGAATCAACGGCCTCGGCGCAGGCGTCTGGAACATCGGCGCCGGCAACGATCCCTTCGGCGGCCCGACGCGCGATCCGATCCCGATGCTCGACCGCCTGCCGATGCTCGCCGAGTCCGGGATGAGCTTCTACGAGGCGCACGACGTGGAGATCACCGCCGAGATGGCGCCCGCCGCCGCAAAGCTCGCGAAGAAGCTCGGCATGAAGTGCGCAATGTACACGCCCTCGTTTTTCGCCGCGCCGATTTTTAAGGACGGCGCGATGACCTCGAACGATCCCGCCGTGCGCAAGCTCGGCATGGAGAACGCGCTCAAGGCCGTGGACACCACCGTGGTGCTCGGCGCGAAGACGATGGTCTTCTGGAATGGCCGCGAGGGCTTCGACTTCGTGCTCGCGAAGAACGGCCGCGACTCGTTCAAGCGCCTCGTCGAGGGATTCAACAAGGTCGGCCACTACGCGCTGAAGAACTACGGCACGAAGGTGAAGTTTGCCATCGAGCCCAAGCCGAACGAGCCCCGCGCGAACATGTACATGGCGAACGTCGGCGAGGTGCTCTACCTCATCAGCCGCCTCGACAAGGAAGTGCAGCCCATCTTCGGCCTGAACCCCGAGACCGCACACTCGCGCATCGCGGGCCTCGATTTCATCTGGGACATCGAGCTCTGCCTCGAAGCCGGCAAGCTTTTCCACATCCACCTCAACTCGCAGGACGGCCAGCGCTACGATCAGGATCTCCCGTTCGGCTACACCGAGCCGCTGAAAGATCTCGCCCTCCTCGTCGTGCTTCAGGACGCAAAATACGCCGGCCCGATCTGCTTCGACGTGAAAGCCCCGCGCGTGGACGACCCGAAGAACATCACGGACATCCTCACGGTCTCCTCGCAAAATCTGATCTGGCTCTGGGATCGCGCGCTCAAGGTGGACCGGAAAAAGATCGAACAGTTCCGCAAGGAAAACCGCCTCACCGCACTGAGCGGCTATCTGGCACAGTGCCTCTACGGAAAATAGCGCCACCGACGGCGGCAACAAATCAGGCGAGGGTTGCAAACCCCGCCTGATTTGCCGCGAGGACCTTGTCCCTCCACCGCCACGCCCGTGCTCAGCGGGAACACTGGGGCAGTGTCCATCGAAACTGATTCCGGCACTGCAAACAGCGCGCATGCATCTTCTTCAGACGGCGACCGGGCTCTCGTGAAACCGCACGATCTTGCATCGGCAGTTTGCATGGATGCATCACGCTTTTGTAAAATCACCATCGGAGCAGTCCGTATAAAATACCATCTCGCGCGCAGCTTCGCGACTGGGCGGCGCCGGGCAATCGGCAGGCCCTCTCGTTGGCCCTACGAAAAAGTTCCGGGATGACTCAGGATTTTTTACTGCGGACTGCTCGGGCATCACCCCGCGAACAGGTGCGCCAGAGCGGATGGGCGCATCGGGACGACCCGCGCCCGCCGGATGCTACTGCGAACCTGTGCCAAGGATCGCCATGTGTTCCCCATACGCACGCTTCCGGCACAAGGATGCCCGAAGTTCAAAACTCCGAGCGCTGAACACCCAGGCGGTGGATATCTTGTAGCGGAAAACTTTCGCGCGTGACGGATTCAGATAGCGGCCGATTTAGCGCATTTTTACCCGCTCTTTACAAAACATCCGCGCACGCAACACACGGACTTTACACACGTGTTCCAGAGTATGCGCATGAAACGTAACCTCCGCAGACACGTCGGCGCAGCGGGAGCATTCATGCTCCTGGCCGCGGCAGCACTCGCGCAAAACGGCCCGGCAGGAAAACTCCCGCCGCCGCCTCCGGGAATGAAACCGCCGGGACAATTGGCCCCGCCTCCGCCGCCGACGGCGCAAAATCGGCCGCCCGGGATGAAGCCGCCGCCGCCCCCACAGATGCAGCAGCCTCCGCCAGGTGCGCCACGTCCGGGCATGGGGCCGATCCAAAACCCGCCGCCACAGCCTCCGCCTCCTCCGGCGCAGCCTCCGCAACCTCGGCAGCCGCAAGTCGGCGGCCCGCTCACCGGCCTCACCGCGGACGAGCTTGCGCTGTTCAATCAGGGCAAGGTCGAATTTCTGAACGTCGAAACTCCCGAGCGTGGGCTAGGGCCGATCTTCAACAACGTGTCCTGCGTGTCCTGCCATGCGGCTCCCGCGCCCGGCGGAGTGAGCCAGATTTTTGTGACGCGTTTCGGACGCACGGTGAACGGCGTTTTCGATCCGCTCGAATCGCTCGGCGGCTCGCTGCTCCAGGCCGGAGCGATCGATCCCGCCGTCCGCGAATTCATCCCGCGCGAGGCGAACACGATCGCGCGCCGACAGACGCCACCTCTCTTCGGCCTCGGCCTGATCGAGGCGATCCCGGATGACACGATCAAGGCGCTCGCGCTGCGACCCGCTGTGGACGGCATCACGGGCAAGGCGGCGATCATCACGGATGTCGCGACCGGCCAGCAGCGTGTCGGGCGTCTCGGGATGAAGAACCAGCACGCGAGCATCCTCGGCTTTTCCGCGGACGCGTACCTGAACGAGATGGGCATCACGAACCGTTTCTTCCCGCATGAAAATGCGCCGAATGGAAAGACCGCGCTGCTCGCGCAATTCGACAGGACGATCGATCCCGAGGACGAGGCGGACCCCGTCACGAACCGCTCGGACATTGACATCGTCGCGGACTTCCAGCGGCTCCTCGCACCGCCGGCGCCGCTGCCCTTCACTGCAAAAGCGCTCGCCGGGCAGAAGGTGTTTGGCGACATCGGCTGCGCGCTGTGTCACGTCCCGCAGCTCACGACCGGACCGAGCGCGATCGCCGCGCTGCGGAACAAGCCGGTGAACCTTTATTCCGATCTGCTGCTGCACGACATGGGCGCGCTCGGCGACGGCATCGCTCAATCCGCCGCGACCGCGAAGGAAATGAGGACGACTCCGCTCTGGGGCCTGCGCCTGCGCCGCACGTACCTCCACGACGGACGCGCACAGAATATTGATGCGGCCGTCCGCGGGCACGACGGCCAGGGCAAGGCATCGCGCGACCGCTACTCGAAGCTGAACGCCGCCGACTCCGCTGCGCTGATCGAGTTCCTCGGGTCGCTCTGAAAAATCACGCCATGCCGTCGCAGCACGCCCGTGCTGCGGCGGCAGGAGGCGGGGCAACATCCACCATCCAGCATCCAGCCTATCGGCATCACAGCCCCGTGGGATGGTGGATGAATTCCCACGGCTTCCGGAATTTCCGCGCGATGTGCTGCGCGAGAGCCTTCACGCCGAAGGTCTCCGTCGCGTAGTGGCCGGCGTAAAACAGGTTCACGCCGAGTTCCTCCGCGAGCGTGAACGTGTGGTGCGCGCCTTCGCCCGTCACGAATGTATCGCAGCCGAGCGCAGCGGCTTCGGACACAAGATCCCCCGCTCCGCCGGTGACAACGCCGACGAGCCGCACCCACGCAGGCCCGCCGGGCGCCAGCTTCACGGCACCACCGACCACTTTGCCGAGATGCCTCGCAAAATCCGCGCGGCTCGCGTCCGTCTTTCCGACAATGCCGATCGCTTGTCCTTTCGACTGAAAAGCACGCTCGCATTTTTTCAGCCCGAGCGCCTTCGCGAGCAGCGCATTGTTGCCGAGCTTTGCGTGGAGATCGAGCGGCAGGTGCGAGCTGAACACCGCGAGATCCGCATCGAACGCCGTCTTCAATTTTCTCCGCAGCGCACCGGTGAACGCGCGCGCTCCGCCCCATAGCAAGCCGTGGTGCACAAGCAGCAGAGTGCCGGGAATCTGCGCCGCCTCCGCGAGGACGGCCTCGCACGCATCCACCGCGGCGCACACGCGCGTGATGCGTCCGCTGTTTTCGATCTGGAGGCCGTTGTGCGCGCCGGGATAATCGCCGACGGAAGCGTGGTTCAGCAGTTCGTCGAGGTGGCGTGTGATTTCGGAGAGCACGCGCGCAGCATGGCCGCCCGCATCACGCGGGGCAAGGCGGCGCTGGTGTTTGTAGCCGCGCTTGTGAAAGCGCGGGCATTCGTTCCGTCCGCTCATGCAAAGATCAGCCCGCGCTTTCACAAGCGCGGCTACGGACGCCCGGCTGCATCAATGCGGCTTCGCCGGCTTCGTCACCGGCATCGGCTCGCCCATGACGATCGTGTTACAGGAATTTTTCTTCGCGCTCTGCGCAGGAACATCCGGCAAAGGCTGCGGTACGCCTGCCGTCCGCCTTACGGCGCATGATGAAAATGCAAATGGCAGCATCGCGGCAAACAGTGCAGCGAAGGCCCGCAGCGGACGCAGCACCCAATCCCATCGCGAGCGGGTAATCATCGTGCCATCGCCACGCAGCTCGTAGGTGATGCACGCGCGCCCACGCGTCTCCGCGACGAATTGCACGCGCTCGCCAGGTGACATCGCGGAAAGATTGTGGACATGAAGCTGGCAGTGCTCGCAGAAGCGGCGCTTCGCATCGCCGGTCATGTCATCCCAATTTTTCGGACAGGGCCTTGCGATCCTCAGCGGCGGGGGTTCGGCTTTCATGCGCCAAAGCTGACGCGTTTGCGCAGGGCCGTCGAGGCGCTTCCCCAATGCCGCCCACGGGAAGGGCACGAAAAAATCTGCGCGCAGCAGCCTCTCGGACGGGAGGTTGGCCCGGCAGGTGCTTTCTCAAAACTACGCAACCACCAATGAGCAACGCAACGGCCACCATTTTACTGATCGAGGATGTCAGCACTGTGCAGTTTTTCATCCGCAATGCGCTGAGCTCGCTCCCCCGCCCCTACAACCTCGTGACCGCAAGCTCCATCGCCGAGGCGCATGACCGGATGGCCGAGCACTGCGTGGATCTTTTGATCGTGGACATCGGCCTGCCGGACGGGGACGGGATTGATTTCCTGTGCGAAGCCGCGGTGCTGCAGCCGCAGGCCAGCGCCATCATCGTCACCGCCACGCCATCCACCGAGAATCGCGCGCGCGCTAAACAGCTCGGCGTGGTGCAGGTGCTCTGCAAGCCGATCCAGGTCACGCTGCTATGCTCGACGATTTGCAAATTGCTCGGCTGGTCGGATGCATCCGGCGGCGACGGATCGAATTTCCGCGCGACGCTCAGCGGTCTCACGCCACTCGACATCGTGCAGCTCAAGTGCATGAGCGGCGTGTCGAGCATCCTGGAATTTACGAACAACCGGCGCAGCGGTCGCGTGTATTTTGAAAAGGGCAACGTCGCCCACGCGCTCCTGACGCAGGAAGACGGCACAAAGATGTCCGGCTACGAAGCCTTCGCGGAGATCTCTGCGTGGAAAAACGGCCGGGTCTCCGAGGTACAGGAAGCCGAACCGTATTCCCGCAGCATCGAGACGAACTGGCAGTCGCTGGTGCTCGAAGTCGCGCAGAAGGCGGACGAGCTTCAGGGGCAGGCGGCGTAATTTTTCCCTGCGAAGGTGCGGGAATATCCTGCGGGGGAACGTGCCTTACTTTGCCTTTTCGAGGGCCTTGATGAACGCCTTCGGGCCGCCCTCCTTGTAGCCAAGCTTGCCCTTTTTTTGGGCCACTCGGCGATGTGACGATGATCGTCGGATAGCCTTGGACATTATGCCTCTTGGCGAGGGCGTCGTTCTGCTTTTGCGTGGCATCCGGGAGCTTGAAGCCTTTCGGGAAGTCCACCTCGACGAGCACGAGCCTTTTCGCGGCGTAGTCCTTGAACTCCTGCTGGCTGAATACTTCCGCATCGAGCTTCTTGCACCAGCCGCACCAGTCGGAGCCGGTGAAATCGAGCAGGATGCGCTTGCCGCCCTGCTTCGCCTGCTCCTTCGCCTTCTCGATGTCATCCAGCCAGCCGTCCTTGGCGGCGAATGCTGAAGAAATAAAACCCGTGAGAGCGATGACTGAGAGGAGTGTTTTCACGGTGCGAAAAATTATGCCGGGCAACCGGACCGAGGGAGGCCGGTATTTTTCCAGCATTCCCGTTCCGCTCAACATCCACCCTTGCTCCCGACGGGGTGCTCCGCTGAACTGCGCGCCCACTTTTCCAAGGAACCAAATCATCATGCTCAGCGCAGGCATCGTCGGACTTCCCAACGTCGGCAAATCCACCCTCTTCAACGCCGTCACCCGCACCCGCAAGGCGCAGGCGGCGAATTATCCGTTCTGCACGATCGATCCGAATGTCGGCGTCGTGACCGTGCCCGACCCGCGTCTCGATGTGCTCAGCAAGATGAGCAACACGAAGAAGATCGTGCCGGCGGCCATCGAGTTTGTAGACATCGCGGGCCTCGTGAAAGGCGCGAGCGCGGGCGAGGGCCTCGGTAACCAATTTCTCAGCCACATCCGCGAAGTGAACGCCATCGTGCAGGTCGTGCGCTGCTTCGAGGACGCGGACATCCATCACGTCTCGGGCACGGTGGATCCTGTGCGCGACATCGAGGTGATCAATACGGAACTGATCCTCGCCGACCTCGCCGCGATCGAGAAACGCAAGGATCGCCAGACGAAGGCCGCACGCGGCGGCGACAAGCAGGCGAAGGCCGAAGTTTTGCTGTGCGAAAAGCTCGCGCCGCACCTCGATGCCGGGAAGCCCGCGACCACGCTCGAACTTTCCGACGATGAGAAAAAGCTGATGAGGGAATTTTTCCTCCTCTCGGGCAAACAGACCATCTTCGCATGCAACGTCTCCGAGGCCGACCTCGGCGCACTTGCCGAGGGCAAGGATTGCGTGGCCAAGCCATTCGTCGAGGCCGTGCGCTCGTATGCCGCGACGCACTTCGGCACGGAGGCCGTGGTCATCTCCGCGCAGATCGAGAGCGAACTCGGCGAACTGCCCGAGGCCGACGCGCAGGAATATCTCACAGGGCTCGGCGTGAAAAGCAGCGGCGTCTCGGAACTCATCCGCGCCGTCTATCACCTGCTCGGCCTGCGCACCTACCTCACCACCGGCGAGCAGGAGACGCGCGCCTGGACCATCCGCGCCGGCGACAAGGCACCCGCCGCGGCGGGCGTGATTCACACAGATTTCGAGCGCGGCTTCATCGCCGCGGAAGTGACGCACTACGACGATCTCGTGGCGCTCGGCTCATTTGCAAAGGCGCGCGAAGCCGGCAAGCTGCGCATCGAAGGCAAGGAATACGTGATGAAGGACGGCGACGTGGTGGAGTTCCGCTTCAACGTCTAGGTCAGCGCAGCACGAGCACGGGGCACGGAGCGTGTCGCACGACGCGTTCGGCAGTGCTTCCGATCAGGGCGTGCAGCAGGCCGGTGCGCCCGTGCGTGGCGATGATGACGATGTCTGCCTTCAGCCTCTTCGCGGCGAGCGCGATCTCGTGATGCGGCGTGCCTTCTCGGAGATGGATGGAGACTTTCGCGACACGGGCGAATTCCTTCCGTGCGAGCTTTTCCAGGCTCGTGGTAATTTCGCGGCGGTGATCGGCCGGCGGAGGCAGCACGAACATCTCCGCGGCAAATGGAATGGCGGAATTCACCGGCTCGATCACATGCAGGAGGCAGACCTCGGCACGGAAGCGGACCGCCCACTTGCGCGCGAAGCGCGCGGCGCGCAGCGAGAACGGCGAGAGATCCAGCGGCACAAGAATCCGCCGGAGGTCTGCGTGTGCTTCCGGAGCGCCGTCGTCAGGCTTGCTCCGCTTCTTGCGGCGCTGGCGCGCGCCGAGATTTTTCACACGTGAGGCAGCCGCGTTTGCCGTGACCCCGCCAGCCACGGCTCCGGCCGGACCGGCGATGGCGGCACCGATCGCTGCGCCGATCGCTGTTTCGACGATCCTCCGTTTTGCGGTGTTGGTTTTCATCGGTGTTGGCATTGCTTTGTTTCGTTTATGGAAGGTGGCGCGCGATCATTCCTACCACCGCCCGGCAGCGGCGAAAGTTTCCCTGCTTCGCTCCAGAAGCTCGGCGACCTCGGCATCGCTCGTCTGGGTGAAGTCCGAATACCATTCGCCGACTCCAAAGAAAGGCTCGGGCGTCATCAGCGCCACGAAGGCGTCCACTTCCGTGCGCAACTCCATGTACGTGGATCGCGCCGCCGTCGGCACGCCCACGATGAGCCGCGCCGGATGCTGCGAGCGGATCGCGCGGATCGCCGCCCGCAGCGTCGCGCCGGTCGCCACGCCGTCGTCAATCAGGATCACCGTCCTGCCCGTCACATCCGGCTCGGACTGGCAGCCCCGATAGGCTAGTTCGCGGCGCTTCAATTCCCGATCCTCCGCCTCTGCGACCGCGTCAATGACCTCCACCGAGATGTCGTGCCCGCGCACCACATCCTCGTTGATCACGCGCACGCCTCCGCTCGCGATGGCACCCATCGCAAGTTCCTGCTGCCCCGGCGTGCCGAGCTTCCGCACGATGAAGACATCCAAGGGTGCATGCAGCGCCGCCGCGACCTCGAATGCGACCGGGACGCCGCCACGCGGCAGCCCGAGCACGATGATGTCCGGCAGGTTCGCGTAGCGCTTCAGTTCCCTCGCGAGGCATTGGCCCGCCTCGGTCCGGTCTCGGAATATTTTTCCCATGGTTCCGTTCCTGTTTGTGATTGGTGGTGTAGCGATGAAATGGCGCGTCAGTCCTCCGCAGGCCCATGGCGCCGCAGGTATTTGCAAAACCAGCCGGACGCGAGTTGCGCGACCGATTCCAATGCGCCGCGTTCCTCGAAAAGGTGCGTCGCGCCCTCCACGATCTTCATCTCCTTCTCGCAGCACAGCGACGCGAACGCCTCCTCGTTCAGCCGGATCACGACGTCATCGAGCCCGCCCACGATCAGCAGCGTCGGCGACACGACCCGCGACAGCGCATTGCCCGCAAGATCGGGCCGTCCGCCGCGGGACACCACGGCCCGGATCCTGTCGCCGGCTTCGGCCGCGGCCATGAGCGCGGCGGCGGCGCCGGTGCTCGCTCCGAAATATCCGATCCCGAGTGCGCGTGTCACCGGCTTCATGATGAGCCATCGCGTGACCTCCACGAGCCGCCCCGCGAGCAGGCCGATGTCGAAGCGCAGGCTGCCGGTCACCTCATCCTCCACCTCCTCCTCGGCGGTGAGCAGATCGAAAAGCAGCGTGGCACTTCCGGATTCGCGGATGACGCGCGCGACGAATTGGTTCCGCGGACTGCGCCGGCTGCTGCCGCTGCCATGCGCAAAGACCACCACCCCCTCCGCGCCCGTCGGGATTGCCAGTTCTCCATCGAGCACCACGCTGCCACACGGGATGCGCACTTCGCAAAAAACAGCGGGATCAAAATGCGCCGCGAGCGTCCCGCCGCCGCGCATTTCCGAATCCACGATGGGCTGCTTCTTCATCGGCCCGAGTTTCTCCGTCCCGCACGCCTTGCCGGCCCTCGCGCGCGCTTCCCTCCCTGTGCATGAGGTGCCGGCCTTCGCGAAGGCTCCCGCCGGATCGTTGCGGCGATGTTGTGTCCATTTCCATCCGGTTTCGTCTCCGGCGCAGGCTCGCCGCGTCCTCGCTGTCCGAGTGCAGCGAGCCTCGCCGCGAGCTGATGCCGCCCCATGACCCGCGCCTGCAGTTCCTCCTTTCCGGGATCTTCGGCCTCCGCGAGAGGATCCGATTCCGCGCCTTGGATCGAGGTGGCTGGCGCGAGTTTCGCGCCGCGGTTCCATCCGTCCTTCTCGAGCGCTTCCTCCGCCTCCTTTGTGAAACGCGTCCAAGGGACCGCACGCAGACGGAGCGCCGGAATGCGCTTCCCGGTCCTCTCGCAAATGCCGTACGTGCCCTCCCCGATCCGGCGCAATGCCGAGTTCACTTCATGGAGCGCATCATGTTCCCTGGAGAGCAGGGTCACGGCTAGGGCGCGATCGGATTCATCGCTCGCGCTGTCCGCAGGATCCATGCTGTGCGGCTCGAGCGGCTCGGCGGCTGCCGCGAGTCTCAGGCTCAGGTCGTCCACGAGATGATCGCGCAGCTTCTGGAGCGCGCGATGGTGCCATCGCCACTTCACGGGAACGCTGCGATCCGGCGTGCGGGCCGCGGGATGTGATTTCGTCTTCATCGTTTATTACTTGGTTTCGGTTCCAAATGCCGGCGCGTGGACTTCATGCCCGATGATCCTCCGCCAGTCTTCGCTGGCTGCCGCGGTCTGCCTTTCCAGTTCGAGGAAAGCCGAGCACAAGTCCTCGCCCATCGTGATCCATTCGCGCCCGTCGCGGCTGGCCTTGGCGGACCAGAGCGGCCTCGCCGGATCATACGAGATGTGGCTGTAGCACACTGCGAAGCCCGCATCCGCAAGCCTCCCGGGGATTTCGGTCCAGTCGTGCGTGATCATGCTGCCTCGCCTCCTTGCGTGACAGGGTGAATTTCCGGCTCTTTTTCAAAGCACATCTCAACGGCCTTCCGACACAATCTCCCGCGGCCAAATTTCCGGTATGCCGACTGCACAATCTCCTCAGGAGATTCCATCGGCGTCCTGGTGCCGTCCGCCTCCAGGCACACCGCATTTTTCTGACGGGAATTTTTCATGGGAAAAATTTCACTCATTGATGCCCCACCAGCGGTGCGCGCCGGTGGCCGGGAAAGTTCCGGGTTCGAGGACACCGACGATGCGGGCCGCGCGACACGGGAGCGCGTCCGCCGTACGGGCGTCCTCCAGCGACCGCTGCAAATCTCCCCCACACATCGCCACCGCACCCTGCCTGCTTGCGATCGACTCCAGCGACGAGCAGAGCGGCGCAGCCTCCCCGTCAGGCTCCAGCCCGTCGGCGTGCAATGCGATCAGCACCGGGGCCGGCTTTCCGCACCCGTTCACGCACATCTCGATCCACGTCGCGACACGCTCCGGCAGTTCCCGGTCGCCTCGCGAAGCGACCACGATCACCTCGGCAGCGGATGCGTCGATGAGGATCGCCGCATTAAATTCCGCTGACCCGAGCATGCTGAAACTCCATGAACTCGCGTCTATCGGGCGGCCCTTGCAGAACTTGTCCGCGATGGAATCGAATGCCTTGCGGCAGTGGATTGCTGCGTCGAAGTCCTCGTAAAAAAAGACGACTTTCAACGTGTGATTCGCACGCGGACACTTCGATTCGCTGCGCATGGATTGGGCTGTGTCTGGGCTGTAGCTCATTGTTTAATCGTATGTTCTCCGGCAGGTTCGCCAATGGGCGGGTACTCCAGACCGCTCTCGGTGGATGACTGAGGCCGGAGCAGCATATTTCCTACTGCTTCGCATCTGCGTGCGGCGCGTGTCCGGGGACGGACGCCAGCCTCCGCCGCACCGCCGGTTTCCCCCTTCAGGGACTTTTCGCCCCCCCCCCCCGGCGGTGCGGCTCACGGTGCCGCCCCACGGCACCCTAGCCTACGTTGACTGCAATGTTCTTCGGCTTCGCGCTTTCGTCCTTCGGCAGCCGCACGTGCAGCAAGCCGTCCTTGAACTCCGCGGCCACCTTGTCCGCCTTCACCGCCTCCGGCAGCGTGAAGCTGCGCGTGAAGCTGCCATACGACCGCTCAATGCGGTGGTACTTCTTCCCCTTCTCCTCCTTCTCGAATTTCCGTTCACCGGTGATGGTGAGCACGCCATTTTCGACGTTCACCTTGATGTCCTCACGTTTCACGTCCGGCAGTTCGGCCTTCACGAGGAATTCCTTGTCGTCCTCGCTGATATCCACTGAGGGCGACCATTCGGTGACGGTGAGCATCTCTTTTTCGCCGCCGTTGCCGGTCGGCGCGATGTCGAGGAGCGTCGAGAAACGACGCTGCATGTCTTCAAGGTCCCGGATGGGATTCCAGCGCGTGAATGAGCTGAGCGGGTTGATTCTGGCCAGTGTGTTCATGGTATTTGGTTGTTTTGGTTTTGGTTTTCCGTTTCCGAAAAAGTTGCGCCTCAATTGCTCCCATCCGCGCCGACGGTGATCACGGAGTTCACCCCGCCGAAAGGATTCGGCACGCACTCAGCAGCCGGGTCGGGCCGCCATTCTCCGTCGGTCAAGTAGAGTTATTCGTGCCGTCCTGGCGGCACTTCGATCTCCGCCGACCAGCATCCGTCTCCGTTGCATTCGAGCCGCAACGCCGCAGGATTCCATCCGTTAAAATCCCCGGCGACGAAGACCTCGTGCGCCGGAGTGTCCTTCAGCCCAAAGTGGATTTTTCCGTTTCCGCCGATCTTCGTGCCGGGCGGGAGGGATTGTCGGGCGGTCTTGCTTCTGGTTTTTGGTTTCGTGGTTTTCATGTGGGCTGAGGTTGGCTCGGACGCGGATGGCTCGCATCGGCCGCAGAGGGCACGATCCGCATTCGGGCGGCTTTGGAGGCTGCACTGATCACCATATTTCTCCGCCGCCCAGGAACAATCGGCACGCGACCGTGACCGCCCTCCAAATTCCGCCGGGCGCGGCTAGGATTTTTTCCGATGCGATCGACCGCAATTGAAACGACCGATCCAGGCCGCAGCCCCTCGCACGATTCGCATCGCAGCCGGAGGAATGAACGGGCATCGTCACTCCGACATGGCGACCGACCTCCCCACTGCGAACCATTTCCCGCGCCGCCTGCTTGTCTTCTACGCGATCGTCTGGGCCGTGGCGGCGATCGCACCGCGCGACTGGCCGACATGGGCGCTGGAGAATCTCCTCGTCGTCCCCGCCGTCGTCTTCCTCGTCGCGACACACCGGCGCTTCGCATTCTCAAACGCCTCGTACGCGCTCATCACGTTCTTCCTCTGTCTCCACGCCTACGGAGCGCGATACGGCTACGCGCACACTCCCGCGGGCGACTGGGTCATGCGCGCGCTCCATCTCCGGCGGAATTACTTCGACCGCGTGGTCCACTGCGCATTCGGGCTGCTGCTTGCATTTCCGATCCGCGAGATCTTCCTGCGCCGCGCGGGCGTGAGCCGCACCGCCGCGGGCTGGCTCGCGTGGGCGCTGATCGTTGCGGCGAGCACGGTGTTTGAAATCCTCGAGTCCGTGATCGCCGAGACCGTTAGCCCCGGCAGCGGGCCGGACTGGCTCGGCGCACAGGGCGATGAATGGGATGCGCAGCAGGACATGATCATGGCCACGATCGGCGCAGGCATCGCGCTGCTCGTCACATGGTGGCGCGAACGCGGTCTCCACCCGCCTGCTCCCCGGTTCGGCGGGCCGGAACAGCCATTCCGCGCACGCCGCCGCCTGCACGCGATGTGCGTGGTGTACGGCATCGCGTGGATCATCGCAGCCATCCGTCCCGTGTCGCGCGCGGACTGGCTGCTCGAGAACCTGCTCGTCTTTGGCTGCCTGCCCTTCCTCATGCTCACGTACCGGCGGCGCCCGCTCTCCGATCGATCCTATTTTCTGATCCTTCTATTCCTGCTCCTGCACGCGAAGGGCGCGCACTACACCTACGCCGAGGTGCCGCTCGGATACTGGCTGAAGAACACGCTCGGCATGGAGCGCAATCACTTTGATCGCATCGTGCATTTCGCGTGGGGCCTTCTCATCACGTATCCGCTCCGCGACCTCACGAGGCTCGGGCGGCTGCGTCCGTTTTGGGCAGCCTTCCTGCCGGCGATGATCATCGTCTCGTGGAGCGGATTTTTTGAAATCATCGAGGCCGTCGTCGCATGGCTCGTGCACCCGGAACTCGGTCAGGCCTACCTCGGCACGCAAGGCGACATATGGGATGCGCAGTGGGACATGGGCCTCGCTGTTCTCGGCACCGCCATCGCGACGGCATGCACCATCGTCGCCGGGAAAATTTTGCGCCGGATGATCCTGCGGTGAAGCGACGGACGGACGGGGTTCCGCAATGTGCTCACACGCCCCCTTGCGAAAGGTGTGCGACAGCCGCGGCAATAACCCTCGCTTCTGCACCAAGCCGATCCGCGTCAGCTAGGAAAAATCCGTGCTTCCCTCGGCCGCCTTGTTGAGTGCGTCGCCGTCTTCCCGCTTCCGACCGGCCCCTCCACGAGGAACATCCTGCCGGTGATTTTTTGTGCATGGAAATAGTGCGGCACTCCGGGAATCGGGGATCCTATTTGTCCGCCCGCGGCTTTTTCAATTCCTCGGTCACGCTGAGTTTGCCGACGACGAGTTCGTCAATCCGCAGCTTGCGGATGCGGGCGCGATTCACGGCGAAGCGCCCGATGAAGACGGAGCCGACGCGATCCGGTGGCTCGCGGCACCGGCAAATTTCCTTTCACCCTCCGAGTGAGCAAAGCTGTGAACCAGTTTCATCAGAGGCAATAGGATCAGCGTCTCTCGCGCACGGCGTCGGCGAGCGGCTTCACAAAGGCGCACACTTTTTCCACGAACTTCGGATCGCTTCCAAATTCCGCCATGCGCTTCACGATCGCGCTGCCGACCACGACGGCGTCCGACGCGGCTGCGACCGCGCGCACCTGCTCGGGCGTGCCGATTCCGAAGCCGACGGCAATCGGCAGTGGCGTCGTCTTTCGGATCGCGGCCACGCTTTCCGCGAGGCCCGTCACGACGTCGCTGCGCTCACCGGTCACGCCTTCGCGCGACACGTAGTAGATGAAGCCGCTGGCGTCGCGAGTGAGCAGCGCGATTCGCTGCGGGGGCGTCGTCGGCGCGATGAGGCGGATGCGTTTCAGCGGGCCGTGCATCCGGAGTTCCGGCGAGGCTTCGTCCTCGTCCGGCGGGAGGTCGAGGAAGAGCACGCCGTCCACCCCCGCAGCCTCGGCGTCGGCGAGGAATGCGTCGAAGCCGTGGCGGTACACGGGATTCATGTACGTGTAGAAGACGATAGGGATCTGGCTCTCCGTGCGAATCGCGCGCACGCATTCGAGCACCCCGTTC
Organism: Verrucomicrobiota bacterium; assembly: GCA_014189875.1. Classification (GTDB taxonomy): domain Bacteria; phylum Verrucomicrobiota; class Verrucomicrobiia; order Chthoniobacterales; family Chthoniobacteraceae; genus SXWH01. Next base: position 19,217 of record BJFP01000037.1, read on the forward strand.
AGCGTCGTGCCGCTCGCGAGCGCGCGCGCGCTGGCAAGCTGGTTCACCACGCCGTCGGCGAGCGGGTCGCTGAAGGGCACGCCGATCTCGATGATGTCCACGCCCGCGCGGTCGAGCGCGGGGACGAGTGCGCGCGTGGCGGCGAGATTGGGATCTCCGCCGCAGACGTAGGCGATGAAGGCCGCGCGCTTCTCGGTGCGCAGGCGGGCGAAGGTGGAATCAATGCGGTTTTCGGACATGAAATGGGTGCGCAGGATTGGCGAGACGCGCGGGGAATGACAGGAATTTCAAACATCCAACGCCCAACGCCCAACGCCCAACGTCCAATGTAGGATGCGCGTATGTGCGGCTGTCTCGTTATTGGACGTTGGACGTTGGACGTTGGACGTTGGACGTTGGACGTTGGACGTTCAGAATGCCTGTTCATCGCCGCATTCCCGTC
>BJFP01000038.1 GCA_014189875.1 Verrucomicrobiota bacterium
GGCCCCGCGCAGCGGCGCAGAGATGTCAGAACTCCCGCTCACATTCACAACGCGCCTGCGGCGGGCCAAACTTCAAACTCCAAACGCTCAACTCCAAACGTCAAATGGGGACACTGTGGTCGAGAAAGTGGAGAGTTGAACGTTGAGTGTCGGCGCGCCTTTTCCTCTCAACTCTCAATGGGCGTGATTTAGCCTAGGTTCAAAAAATCAAGCAGCGAGGGGCCAGAGTTCGTGCCAGCGGTGGTTGGAACGCAGGACGCGGAGTTGGGCGGAGTTGGGCCCTGGTTTGGGCATTGCGTTTGCACCAGGCGGCTCCGGGCAGTTTGAGCCGCGCTTGGAGCACGTGATTGTGTCCCGACTCGATGAGGCCGCTGCCGATGGGCAGGCCGGCTTGGAGCGCGGCTCCGTAGTCGAGGGTGTCGGCCCGGTTGCTCAGGTAGCGATGCGCGGCTCGCACGGGGGCGTTTTCCTCGGCCACTTCGGCGGGCTCGCGGTGTTCTCCGAGGGTGGCGATGACTTGCCCGGCGGCTCCGCTTTTGAGCCGTTTTTGCTGGGTGCGTCTCCACGCGTGCGGCGCTGCCGGGCGGCATCCGGGCGCGGCGGCGGCGAGGTATTCGCGGACGTGGTAGAAGTCGGTCAGCGCCCGGGCGTCGGCTCCGAAGATTTCGTGTCGTTTGCGGTGTCCCGCCGCAAATACGCGACTACCCAAGGCGATTCATTCACAAGTGGACGTCCGATGTGCCGGGCGGGCTGCGCGGCACCACAGGCGGGCCGCCTGTGCTCCCCGATGCTCCCTGCACTGCCCCACTGCTGAGCATTGCGACAAAATACTTCGATGAGAGGTCGCGCGTTTGCGACGCACGGATGCAGCATTGCCTGCATATCCGGTTGCTTGACACAAAGCAGATTTGGAAGGCAGGAAGGCAGAAAAGGATCGTTTGCTGCACATTTTTCCCGCCTTCCTGCCTTCCAAAGAGTCTGTTCTTCGCAGCGTGTCAGGCAACCGGATAAGCACGCAACATTTGACCTAAATCCTGCGATGAGAGGAGCGGATGTCGCGCAAAGGCGCAGAGACGCAAAGAGATGCGCATTGGTTCACACTCACCCGGCGGGTGAATGCCTGCTTGTCTGCATCTGTTTCTTCTTTGCGCCTTTGCGCGACATCCCATCGCCGGATTTAGGTTTGACGTTCAACGTTAAGCGAAGACAGAACTGCGTGCGTTCTCGGATGTCTGAGGATTTTGTTATCCGGGGAGTGCGGCATTGCAGTGGCACTGGCGCTCCTTACAGTTCCTGAGTCCACTTTTTCCAACCCCAAGAAAAACACCATCATGGCCCAGGCGATCATTGACCCCGAAGAAGTGCGGCGATTTGCGAAGGAACTGAAGCGGTTCAACGACGATGTGCAGGCGAGGGCGGGATCGTTGCAGGCGCGGTTCACGGCGCTCGGAAGCACGTGGCAGGATCAGGAGGCGGAGAAATTTGCGGAGGAGTTTATCACGACGATGAAGGTGCTGAAGAAATTCGTGGAGATCGCGGAGAAGCACACGCCTTACCTCCTGCGCAAGGCGCAGCGCATTGAGGAGTATCTCGATCAGCGGTAGGGCAGAAATTTTGGAGCAGCCCCCCGCTTTTTCTCCCAACCTTCAACTCTCAACTCTCAACCCGCACAATGAGCCAGCAAGCCAGGGTCACGTCCGTTGATGCGCTGGATGCGTTTCGCGCGAGCCTCGTGATTTTTGTGACGAAGGCGCGCGAAGCTGTGGACACTGCGCGCGACCGCGTGCGGCGGACGCGGAACTGGCTCCAGCACGAGCAGCGGCTGCATTGGGAGGGCGAAATTCGCAGGCGGCAGCGGCAGCTCGATCAGTCGGTGCAGGATTTTTACAGTGCGCGGCTGACGAAGCTGAGCGGCGCGATCGCGATCCGCGAGGCTGCGGTGCGCAAGGCGAAGGCGGCGGTCGAGGAGGCGCACACAAAGCTGCGCAGTGTGAAAAAGTGGAACCAGAATTTTGACGCGACGGCGGATCCGCTCGTGAAGAAGCTCGACGGCTTTCGCGATTATCTGGATCACGAAATGCCCGATGCGATCACCTTCCTCTACCGCGCCCGCGAAATCCTCGACGCCTACACGGAGCGGAATGCGCCGGTCGAAAAGCCCGCGCCTGCTGCCGTCGATGCGCAGCCAGGGCTTGCCGAAGCGCCGCCGCCTGAACCCGGAGTGACGCCATGAGCAACGAATCGAACGCGTCACTGTTGCAGGCGATCAAGGATCTGAACCGAAGCTGGGAGCGCACGAAGGAGACGTGGCGCGATGCGAAGGCGGCGGAATTCGAGCACAACTATCTCGAGCGGCTGCCGCATCTCACGGCACGCACCTCGACTGCGATGGATGAAATCGCGACGCTGATTAGAAAGGTGCAGCTCGACTGTGAGTAAGGGCGCGGACTTGCGATTCAGGCACGCGACGGAGCTGCTCGTGAAGCTCACGCGCACTGTCGCGGATTTCGCAAGGCAGGAATCCGAGCTGACATCGGTGCTCTCGGCAAGGAGCCGGCAGGAAATCCGGCGTCACCGCGAGGAGGCGCACAAGGTGGACACTGCGCTCGAAGGCGAACTCGCCGAGGTGGAAAGTGTCGCCGCGAAACGCGCCGAGCGCGTCCAGGCGATCTGCGATCACCGCCTGGGCCGCGTGCAGCGCGCGCACGGCCTGCTCACGCGGACGCTGCCGAAGCGCGCCGCGGACGCGAAGGGAAACTGGCTCGCAAAACTCCAGATGCGCAAGCTGACGGCCGACCGTGAGCTCGCCGCAAACACGAAGCGGAACGACGCCGAACACGCCGCTCTCTCGCAGACGCTCGCGCAGCACGGCGCGGTGCTCTACTCGCTCACGGCGCAGGCGAAGTCGGCGTTCAGCGGCTACGGATCGTTTGCGCAGACGCTCGTGGAACGCGACGCCGAAAAGCAAAGCGCTGAGGCGTCCGAAGATTTCCTCGGCGAGATCGAGGCGCGGATCGCGGCGGCAAACGAGCAGCTTGCGAAATTCCGTGCGCTTCCGCTGCCGCGGCTTTTCAGCGCGATACCGCTCGCGGTGTGGATCGTCCTCGCGATCGCAGTCGGTGGCGCGACGTGTTTTGTGCGCGGCTTTTCGTCGCCGCTCTGGATCGTGGGTGCGAGCGTGTCGGTGCTGCTCATCACGGGCTGCGTCGCGGTGTACGTGAGCGGGAAAAATGGCGCGCAGGACGAGGCGGCGCGCACGGGCGCTGCAATTCTCGATGCGTTCCGCGCGCTGCGCGCCGGTCTCGCCGCGGCGGACGCGCGGCACCGATTGGAACGCAAATGCATTCAGGAAGAATATGACGGAATCTGCGCGGACGTGGATGCGAAATGGGCGGAGGCGGATGGTATCGTGGGCGAGTTTGAAAAAACGGGACGTAGCAAACTGGAGCCGCAGCTCCCGCGCATGACGCAGAAAATGCAGGCGCGTCTCACGCGGCAGCTCGCGGAATTCCGCGCGCGCGCCGATGCGAAGGCGAAGGAATTCAGGGATCGCGCTGCGGATGAACGCGCGAAAATTGACGCCGCGCATCAGGCGGAGATGGCGGTGATTTCGGCGAACGAGCAGGAGCGTTGGGCGACGCTCGACGCGGCGTGGAAGGAGCAGATCACGCCGATTTTCGCGGAGATCGCCGCGCTGAATTCCGCGCTCGCGCCGGACTTTCCCGAGTGGAGCGCGCAGTTCATCGAGGCGTGGAAGCCGTACGAGCACTTCACGCCGGCGACGAGATTTGCGCAGTTTCAGATCGATCTGGCGAAGCGGGCAGATGCCTCGACCACGGTCTCGCGCCTCGCGCTGCCGGGCGCGCCGCAGGTTTCGATTCCGCTCGCGCTCACATTTCCGCAGCAGGGATCGCTGCTCCTCGAGACGAAGGAATCCTGCGGCGGCGCGGCGATGAGCGTGCTGAACAATGTGATGCTCCGCCTGCTCACGACGACTCCTCCGGGGAAGATTGCGTTTACGATCATTGATCCTGTCGGGCTCGGTGAGAATTTCGCGGGGTTCATGCACCTCGGGGATTACGAGGAGGCGGTCATCAACCGGCGCATCTGGACGCAGCGTGACCAGATTGACGAGCGGCTCACGGAGCTGAACGCGCACATCGAGAAAGTCATCCAGATGTATCTGCGCAACGAGTACGCGAACATCACCGCCTACAACGAGCAGGCGGGCACGGTCGCGGAGAAATACCTGTTCCTCGTCGTCGCGGATTTTCCAAACGGCTTCAGCGAAGCCTCGGCGCAGCGGCTGCAGAGCATCGCGATCAGCGGGCCGCGCTGCGGTGTGTTCACGCTCATCCACTGGGATCAGCGCCAGCCGTTGCCGGACGGATTCGCGATTGATGAACTGCGCAAGGGCAGCGTGTGCCTGCGCGCGGACGGCGCGGGATTTTCCGCGGGACGCGAGCAGACCGAGAGCGGTGCTGCGCTGGTGCTCGATCCGCCGCCGGATGATTCGCTCCCGCAGAAGCTCGTGCACAAAATCGGAAAGAGCAGCGTGGACTCGAACCGCGTGCAGGTGCCCTTTTCGCAGATCGCGCCGAAGCCCGAGGAACTTTGGACGAACGAAACCACCAACGAACTGCGCATCGCCATCGGACGCACGGGCGCGACGAAGATGCAGTATCTCGCGATCGGCAAGGGCACGCGGCAGCACGCGCTCTTCGCGGGCAAGACGGGCTCGGGAAAATCCACGCTCTTCCACGTCATCATCACAAATCTCGCGCTCGCGTGCTCGCCGGACCAGGTCGAGTTCTACCTGATTGATTTCAAGAAGGGCGTGGAATTCAAGTGCTACGCGAACAAGCGGCTGCCGCACGCGCGTGTCGTGGCCATCGAGAGCGATCGCGAATTCGCGCTCAGCGTGCTGCAACGCGTGGACGAGGAATTGAAACGGCGCGGCGACCTTTTCCGAAAACTCAACGTGCAGGATGTCGCGGGCTACAAGCGCGCGGGCGATCCGACGAAGCCAAATGGTGGCTTGGAGCCGATGCCGCGTTCGCTGCTGCTCATTGATGAGTTCCAGGAATTTTTCGTCGAGGACGACAACATCGCGCAGACGGCATCGCTGCTCTTCGACCGTATTGTGAGGCAGGGTCGCGCATTCGGCATCCATGTGATCCTCGGCTCGCAGACGCTCGGCGGCGCGTTCACGCTGGCGCGCGCGACGATGGGGCAGATGGTCATCCGCGTCGCGCTCCAGTGCAACGAGGCCGATGCGTATCTCATCATGGACGACACGAACTCCGCGCCGCGGCTGCTTTCGCGTCCCGGCGAAGGCATCTACAACGACGCCGCCGGAGCCGTCGAGGGCAACAGCCCGTTCCAAGTCGTGTGGCTCTCCGACGAGGAGCGCGACGCCTGCCTCAACAAAGTGCGCGCGCTTGCCGAGCAGCGGCATCTTCCGCCACGCAGTGCGATCGTCTTCGAGGGAAATGCGCCCGCCAGCGTGCAGGAGAACGATCTGCTCGCTGTCGCACTCGAAACGAAGCCGCTCACCGCGCCGCCCGCGCCGCGCTGCTGGTTCGGCGCGCCGAATTCGATCAAGGGGCCGACCGAGGTGATTTTCCACCGGCAGAGCGGCAACCACATGCTCATCGTCGGCCAGCGCGAGGAGTCCGCGCTCACGATGGTGATCCTGTCCGTCATCGCGCTTGCGGCGCAGCATCCGGCGGGCAGCGCGCGCTTCATCGTCATCCACGCCGCGGTGCCCGGCACGCCGGACGCGGAGCAATTTGACCGCCTCGCAAAAACCGTCCCGCACGGACTCACACTCGCGACCGCATTGGAAATTCCCGACGTGATGCGCGACCTCGCCACCGAGATGAAATCGCGCGCCAGCGGCGAGACTCCGCTCGCGGGCGCACCGTCGGTGTTCGTGTTCATCCACGGCCTGCACAAATTCAAAAAGCTGCGCCACGAGGATGAGTTCAGCTTCGGCGGTGGCGACGGCGAGGCGAGCCCCGGCGCGGCGTTCAATGAGATCATCACCGAGGGTAGCGCGCTCGGCATCCACATCATCGCCATGCTGGACTCTTACAACAACCTGAACCGCGCGATGAGCCGGAAGGCGCTGACGGAATTTGAAATGCGGATCGTCTTCCAGATGAGCGCAAACGACTCCGCGAGCCTGATTGATTCGCCGAAAGCGAGCAACCTCGGCCTGCACCGCGCGCTGTTGCACAACGAGCAGGCCGGCACGCTGGAGACCTTCCGCCCCTACGCCGCGCCGGACAGCGCCTGGTTCGAGCACGTCGCCGCGCAGCTCGCGGCGCGCTGATGTCCCGTAGCCGCGCTTGTGAAAGCGCGGGCTGACTTTCCGCGCGCGAGGGCAAAGCGTGCCCGCGCTTTCACAAGCGCGGCTACGGGTTATGAAAAGCCCCGTCTTGCACTTTTTCCAAATCCCGCGCTTCAATCCGCCCATGCGCAAATCCATCCTCCTCACAGCCATCGTCACTTTCGCCGCCGCCCTCACGCTTCATGCGCAGGATGAGATCGTCGTCGGTGAATTCGCCTCGCTCACCGGCGGCAGCGCGAGCTTCGGACAGTCTTCACACAAGGGCACGCAGCTCGCGATTGAGGAGATCAACGCCGCGGGTGGCGTGCTCGGGAAAAAGCTGAAGCTCATCACCGAGGACGACCAGTCGCTCGCCGGGCAGCCCGCGACGATCGCGCGCAAGCTGATCTCGCAGGATAAAATCGTCGCGCTGCTCGGCGAGGTCGCATCGTCGAAGTCGCTCGAGGCCGCGCCCATCTGCCAGCAGAACAAGGTGCCGATGATTTCACCCGCCTCGACAAATCCGAAGGTCACGGAGGTCGGCGACTTCATTTTCCGCATCTGCTTCATTGACCCGTTCCAGGGCACGGTGATGTCGAAATTTGCGCTCGGGAAAGGCTTCAAAAAAGTCGCCGTGCTGACCGATGTGAAACAGGACTACGCGGTCGGCCTCGCGGAATTTTTCATGAAGCACTTCAAGGAAAACGGCGGCGAGATCGTGAAGGAGCAGAAGTACTCGACGGGCGACAAGGATTTCAAAGGCCAGCTCACTTCGCTGAAGGCCTCGAAGCCCGATGCCATTTTCGTCCCCGGCTACTACGGCGAGGTCGCGCTCATCGCGCGGCAGGCGAAGCAGCTTGGCATCAAGGTGCCGCTGCTTGGAGGCGACGGATGGGTGGGCGACTCGCTGCTGAAGGTCGCGGGCAACGCGCTCGACGGCAGTTTTTACTCCTCGCATTTTTCCGACGCGGATCAGACGCCGGACGTGCAGGAATTCGTGAAAAAGTACAAGGCGAAATTCGGCGGATCGCCTGACGACATGGCGGCGCTCGGCTACGACAGCGCGATGATCCTGGCCGACGCGATCAAGCGCGCGGGCGGCACCGACGGCGCAAAGCTGCGGGATGCGATCGCTGCGACGAAGAACTTCAAGGGCATCACGGGCGTGATCACGATTGACGAGAAGCGCAATGCGTCGAAGTCCGCGGTGATCATGACCATCGAGAATGCCACGATGAAGTTCATGCAGACGGTCGCGCCGTAGCCGTTGGGAAGGCGGATTCACTCCGCGATTGCCAAGCGCGCGGCACTTCGATTCCTTCCCTGCCCGACGTGAGCGAACAGGCCATCGAATTCATCCAGCAGCTGATCAACGGGCTCTCGCTCGGCGCGATCTATGCGCTGATCGCACTCGGCTACACGATGGTCTTCGGGGTGCTGCGGTTCATCAATTTTGCGCACGGCGACGTCTTCATGATTGGCGGGTATGCGGGATGGCTTTTCTTTGCCGTGCCGGAGGATGAATCGAAGACCGGCGTGTGGGCTTCGCTCTCGCGCTCGCTTGCTGGAATTCCCAATGGCATCCCGAAGCTGTTGCTGGTCCTTCTCATGGCGATGGTGCTGTGCGCCGCGCTCGGCATCATCATCGAGAAGCTCTGCTACAAGCCGCTGCGCGAGCGACCGAAGATCACCGTGCTCATCACTGCGATCGGCGTTTCGCTGTTTCTCGAAAGTTTCGGCCAGTATCTCTTTGGCGCGAATCCGCGTGCGTTCCCGACGGTCATCGAGGATGTCGCGATCGATCTGCCGCAGTCGTGGGGCACCTTCACGGCGCTCACGGTGACGACCGGGCAGGTCATCGTCCTAGGCACCACGCTGGTGCTCCTGCTGGTGCTCACGCTCATCGTTCTGAAAACGAAGATCGGCATGGCGATGCGCGCGCTCGCGTTCAATCCCACGGCCTGCGCGCTCATGGGCGTGAACAATAATTTTGTGATCTCGTTCACGTTTGGCCTCGGGTCCGCGCTCGCGGGCGCGGCGGGGATCCTCACGAGCATCCAGCAGCCGAGCATTGATCCGCTGATGGGAATCGTTCTCGGCCTGAAGGCATTCGTCGCCGCGGTGTTCGGCGGCATCGGCAACCTCGGCGGTGCGGTGCTCGGCGGCATCCTGCTCGGCGTGGTCGAGACGCTCGTGGTCGGCTACGTCTCGCCGACGTACCGCGACGCGGTCGCGTTTGCCGTGCTCATCCTGATCCTCCTCGTGCGGCCCGCCGGGCTGCTCGGAAAAAACGTGCGCGAGAAAGTGTGATGAACGTCCAACGTCCAACGTCCAACGTCCAACGTCCAATATTGGACATCGCACCTCCGTTCTTCGCGCGCGTGCGCGCCTCGCATCCTTGGGCGTTGGGCGTTGGGCGTTGGGCGTTGGGCGTTGGATTTTTCCTGCCGGAGGTGCGCCATGTTTGAGCGCACAAAAATCTCGTTGGTCTTCTGGGTTCTCGTCTTCGGCGTGGCGTCGTGGGCGCTCGGGCATTTTCACGTGGCGGACAGCACGGGGAAAATGGTGACGATCACGGAGGCGTATTCGTACTACTACGACATCCTCATCGGCATCGGGATCGCGATGGTGCTGGCGACGAGCCTGAACCTCGTGAACGGCCACACCGGGCAGTTTTCGCTCGGGCACGCGGGCTTCATGGGGCTCGGCGCGTATTTCGCGAGCATGGTCACGCTCGGCATCCAGTTTCCGCTCGTGCCGTATCCCGCGTTTGCGGAGACGCCCGCATGGCTCATCGCACTGAAGTCCATCGGATGGGCGCTCGCGTTTGCGGTGAACTCGCTGCTCAGCCTGCTGAACGCCTGGGTCGCCGCCGCGCATGAACTTCCGCAGCCCGCGCAGTTTGTCGGCGCGCTCTTTGTCGGCGGCCTTGCGGCTGCGCTCGCGGGGCTGCTTGTCGGCGTGCCGTCGTTGCGGCTGAAGGGCGACTACCTCGCGATCGTCACGCTGGGCTTCAACGAGATCATCCGCGTGGTGATCCAGAATTCCGAGCCGCTCGGTGCGCAGCGCGGCCTCGGCGGGATGCCGCTGCTCACGAATGTGTTTTGGACATTCAGCGCCGCCGCTCTCGCGATCTATGTCGTCCACAATCTCGTGAACTCGACGTATGGCCGCGGCTTCCTCGCCGTGCGCGACGACGAGATCGCCGCGGAGGCGATGGGCATCAACACGACGAAATACAAGGTGGTCGCATTCGTGACCGCCGCATTTCTCGCAGGCGTTGCAGGCGGGCTGTATGCGCATTTCAAGCAGTTCATCACGCCGGACGGATTCAATTTCATGAAGTCCGTGGACATCGTCGTGATGGTCATCCTCGGCGGCATGGGCAGCACGATCGGCGTGTGCATCGCCGCGGTGCTGCTCACGATTTTGCCCGAGCTGCTACGGAAAGTTTCCCACATCGAGGCGCTGCCCGAATGGCTCCGGCACATGGCCGAGAACCGCATGATCCTTTATTCGATCCTGCTCGTCGTGCTCATGCTCATGCGTCCGCAAGGGCTCTTCGCGGGCTGGGGCAAAAAGGGGGCTGCCAAATGAAACCGCTGCTCCTGCTCGACAAAGTGACCGTGCAATTCGGCGGCCTGAAGGCGGTGTCGGACGTGACATTCCAAGTCGGCGAGCGCGAGCTTTTCGGACTCATCGGCCCGAATGGTGCGGGCAAGACGACGGTCTTCAATGCCATCACCGGCGTGTATCGGCCGACCGAGGGGCGCATCACTTTCGACGGGCAGTCAGTGGCCGGAAAAAAGCCGTATGCGATCACCGCGCGCGGCATTGCGCGGACGTTCCAGAACATCCGGCTCTTCGGCTCGATGAGCGTCTATGACAATGTCCGTTGCGCCTGCAACATGCACCTCAACCACGGCATCTCGCACGCGCTGTGGCGGGGAAAGCGGGTGGCCGACGAGGAGGAGGACATCAATTCAACGGTCATGGAACTGCTCGGCATTTTCGGACTCACGGCGCAGCGCGACTGGCCGTGCCGCAGCCTGCCGTACGGCGATCAGCGCCGCCTCGAAATCGTCCGTGCGCTCGCCACGCGGCCAAAGCTTCTGCTGCTCGACGAACCCGCCGCCGGCATGAACCCGACGGAGAAGATCGAGCTGATGAAGCTGATCCGTTTCGTGCAGGAAAAATTCGGCCTCGCGGTGCTGCTCGTGGAGCACGACATGAAGGTCGTGATGGGTATCTGCGAGCGCATCGCAGTGCTCGATTACGGACAGAAAATCGGCGAAGGCACGCCTGCGGAGATTCAGAAAAATCCCAAGGTGATCGCGGCCTATCTTGGACAGGAGGCGGAACATGCTTGAACTGACCGACCTCACCGTGGGCTACGGCGGAATCACTGCGCTGCACGGCATCAGCCTGAAAGTGGAGCAGGGGAGCATCGTCACGCTCATCGGCGCGAATGGCGCAGGCAAGACGACGACGCTGCGTGCGATCAGCGGGCTCGTGCGTTCAAAGAGCGGGCGCATCATTTTCGAGGGCGTGGACATCACAGGGCAGCCGCCGCACAAGATTGTTGCGCGTGGAATCGCGCATTCGCCGGAGGGGCGCATGGTCTTTGCAAATCTCACTGTGGATGAGAACCTGCGCATGGGCGCGTATCTCCGCAGCGACAAGGCGAACTTCGCGAAGGATCTGGATTTCATCTTCACCATTTTCCCGCGGCTGAAGGAACGCCTGAAGCAGACCGCGGGCACACTGAGCGGCGGCGAGCAGCAGATGCTTGCCATCGGTCGCGCGCTGATGAGCAAGCCGAAGCTGCTGCTCCTCGACGAGCCGTCGCTCGGGATTGCGCCGCTGCTGACGAGGACGATCTTCGAGCAAATCGTGGCGATCAACCGCGACCTGAAACTCACCGTGCTGCTCATCGAGCAGAATGCGAATCTCGCATTGGAAATCAGCCATTACGGCTACGTCCTGGAGACCGGCGGCATCATTTTGCAGGACACTGCGGCTGCACTGCGCGCGAATCCCAAAGTGCGCGAGGCGTATCTCGGCGGGTGAGCACAGGTGAGCGCGTTGTTTGGAAAATTTCGTTGACGCTCTGCGGTGGCCCTCTAGTGTCGCCGCCCCGCAAGCTGAACCAAATTAACAACACACGCAGCCTACGTTGAATGCTGAGCGATTTCAGCGGGCAACGTGGGCTTTTTAGTCATCATGGCTGTCGAACTTTCCTACGTCCTTCTCACGCCTTACTCGATTCGCAAATCGAGGACCGGCGGCATTGTCTCGCGTCTTCTTTCCCGCACCGGCCTCGAGCTCGTGGCGGCGCGCATGTTTTCACCGGGCGCGGAGCTGGTCGAAAAATATGCCGCAGGGATGGTGACTGACACCGAGCCGGCGCATCGCGCGGCGCAGGAGGCGATTCAGAAATATGTGCGCAGGCATTTTTCCGAGAAGGAATCCGGCACGAAACGCCGGGTGCTCATGCTCGTGTTCCGCGGCGAGGACGCGGTGAAGAAGCTGCGCGAGGGCGTGGGGCACATCCTGAATGAGCGCACGTCGGGCGAGACGATTCGCGACACGTTCGGCGACTTCATCACGGACAAGGACGGGCGCGTGGTTTACTTCGAGCCGGCGGTGCTCACCGCACCGGATGCCGCGAGCGCGCGTGCGGACCTCAAGCTTTGGGCGCAATATTCCGACAGCGATGGCGGCGTGCTCGACAAGGCGATCGAATTTCCGCCGACCGCGAACGTCCAGAAGACGCTCGTGCTCATCAAGCCGGACAACTTCCGTTTTCCAAATGCGCGCCCCGGTGGTGTGATTGACACGTTCAGCCGCACGGGCCTGTACATCGTCGCGTGCAATGTGCTGCACATGAGCGTCGCGCAGGCCGAGGAATTCTATGGCCCCGTGCTCGCCGTGCTTCAGGACAAGCTGCGTGGCCGCGCTGCCGACATCGCCGCGAAGGCGCTCGAACCGCAGTTTGAGATCACTTTTTCCCCGGAGACGAAGGCCGCGCTGGGCGACCTGCTCGGGCCGCAGATGGGCCGCGAAAATTGGGAGGACATCGTGGCATTCATGAGCGGACGCCGTCCGAGCGAGTGCCCTGCTGACCTGCGCAGCCAGCCCGGCACCGAGAAGTGCCTCGCGCTCGTCTATCAGGGCGAGGACGCGGTGCGGAAAATCCGCGAGGTCCTTGGGCCGACCGATCCGTCGAAGGCTCCCGTCGGCACGATTCGCAAGGAATTTGGCCAGACCATCATGGTCAACGCCGCGCACGCCTCGGACGCGCCGGAGAATGCACAGCGCGAGATGGGCATCATCCGCATCCAGGAGAATAATTTCCGAACCCTGATCGAGAACTGGCTTGCGCAGTAGCAGGCCGACCAACCTCAAACGAAACCCGACAAACTGAAAACACAAACCATGGAACTCGCCGAACGCGCCACCATCCTCACTCCGTCACTCACGCTGTCCATCGACAGCAAAGCCAAGGCGATGCGCGCCGAGGGCATTGATGTGTGCAGCTTCGGAGCAGGGGAGCCTGACTTCGACACGCCCGACCACATCAAGCAGGCGTGCGCCGCCGCGCTCACCGCAGGCTTCACAAAATACACGCCGTCGAGCGGCATCCCCGAGCTGCGCCAGGCGATCAGCGAGAAGTTCAAGGCGGACAATCACATCGAATATTCAGCGAACCAGATTGTCGTGAGCAACGGCGCGAAGCACTCGTGCCTGAACGCGATCCTCGCGTGCGTCGGCCCTGGCGATGAAGTGATCATCCCCGCTCCGTATTGGCTGAGCTATCCCGAGATGGTGCGCCTCGCGGGCGGAGAGCCGGTGATCGTCTCCACGAAGGAATCGAACGGCTGGAAGATGACCGCGGAAGAATTCGAGGACGCCATGTCGCCCCGCACGAAGATGGTCATCATCAATTCGCCCGGCAACCCGACCGGCGCGGTGTACACCGAGGACGAACTGCGCGCCATCGGTGACGTCGCGCTCGGCGAAGACATCCTGATCCTCAGCGATGAAATCTACGAGAAACTCACCTACGACGACGTGAAGCACGTCTCCATCGCGTCGCTGAGCAAGGAGCTCTACAACCTCACGATCACGATTAACGGCTTCAGCAAGAGTTACGCGATGACCGGCTGGCGGATCGGCTACCTCGGCGCACCGGAGCAAATCGCGAAGGCGATTGACGCCATCCAGAGCCACTCGACGAGCGGCTGCACGAGCTTCGCGCAAAAGGGCGCGCTCGCCGCGCTCAAGGGCGATCAGCAGCCCGTGTCGGACATGCGCGACGAATTCGACATCCGCCGCCAGTACATGGTGGACCGTCTCCAGAAGATCAACCGCGTGAGCGTCGTCGTGCCGCAGGGCGCGTTCTACGTCCTCGCGAACATCAGCGGACTCGGCCTCAGTTCGACGAACTTCGCGGATCGCCTGCTGAGCAAGCATCACGTCGCAGTCGTGCCGGGCGTTGCATTTGGCGACGACCGCACCGTGCGACTGAGCTACGCGACGAGCCTCGACATCATTAAGAAGGGCCTCGACCGTTTCGAGGAGTTCTGCCGCCAGCTCTGATAGCTGCCGACTGGTAAAGTCATTTCAAGCGCCGCTGGTCTTCGGATCAGCGGCGCTTTGATTTTCCACCGCTTCGAGCATCCGCAGCGACTGCACGGCGGCGCGCACATTGTGGACGCGGAAAATCTGCGCCCCGCGCAGGAAGCCCGAGGTGATGCACGCGACGGTGCCTGCGTCACGCTCCGCTGGTGGGAGGTCGAGCACTTCACCGACCACCGTCTTGCGCGAGACGGGCAGGAGGATCGGGCGCTGGAAGTGGTGAAGGCGATCCAGCTCGCGGAAGATGCGCAGGTTGTCGTCGCGCTGTTTTGCAAAATCGATCCCTGGGTCGAGCACGATCGCATCGCGCGGGACTCCGGCGCTTTCGGCGAGCGCGATTTTCTCCGCGAAGAAATCGTCGAGGCTGCGCATCACGTCGGCATAGCCGACGTGCGTGTGCGGGACCTTCGGCGTGCCGACGGTGTGCATGATCAGCAGCGCGGCGCCGGTCTCGGCGCAGATGCGTGCGTTCTCATCCGTCGGCAGTCCGCCGATGTCGTTGAGCATGTCCCCGCCCGCTGCGAGCGCGACGCGCGCGACTTCGGGCCGCCAGGTGTTGATCGAGAGGATCGGATTTTGGATTTTGGATTTTGGATTTCGGATCTCATCCCAGCGCTCGATGAACCGCACTAGCTGCGCCGCTTCCTCCTCAGGCGAGATCGCGCTGCGGTTCGTACGCGCGCTCTCCGCGCCGATGTCCACGATGTCTGCGCCCTGGGCGACGAGTTCGCGTGCGTGTGCGAGCGCGGCGTCAATCTCCGTGATGCCGTCGCCGGAAAACGAATCCGCGACGAGATTCACGATGCCCATCACGAGCGCCGGGCGCGGGAACTCGAACGTGAATTTCCGTGCGACGAGCCTCATGCGAGCGGCACGGACGACGACTTGCGCTTCGCAAACCGCAGCGTGTGCGTGTAGCCGCAATCCTTCGCGAGCGCGGCGGCCTCCTCGAAGTTTGCGCCGACATCGCCGGGCGTGTGTGCGTCGGAACTGATCAGCATCGGCACGCCCGCGGCGTGTGCGAGTTCGACGAAGCCGCGTGCGGGATACATCTCGCGGCAGTCGCGGCGCAGGCCTGCGGTGTTGATCTCGAATGGCGTGCCTGTCTCGGCGAGCGCGACAACCGCGGGATTGTAGTACCGGCGCAGATCGCCCGGCGGCGTGATGCCAAATTTTTTCGGCAAGTCCGGATGCGCGACAAAATCGAAGAGCCCGCTGCGGATGCACTGCACGTAGAGGTCCCAGTAGTCGCGCCAGATTTCCTCCGCGTGGCCCTTGTGCCGCGCGATGTATTGCGGGTGGTCCACCTCCCAGCCCTGCCGCAGGTAATGCACGCTGCCGATGAGGTAGTCCCAGTCCGCCATGCCCGCGAGTTCCTCGATCCACCACTCATGGCCGGGGATGAAATCACACTCGAGCCCGAGCTTGATATTGAGCTGCGGAAATAGCGCGCGAGCCTCCTCCACGGCCTCGATGTAGCGCGGCAGTTCCTCGCGCAGCATCCGCCAGTCGTCGAATTGCTCCGGCATCGGATTGTGATCCGCGAAGCCGAGTTCGCCGAGCCCGCGCTCCACGGCCACGCGCGCGTAGTCCACGGGCCAGCCTTCCGCGTGGCGGCAGAGCGGCGTGTGCGTGTGGTAGTCGGCGAGCGATGCGAAAATGTTTGCGGGCACCGCGGATGTTGGCGCTCGGCGCGGCAGAAAAAGCCACACAAAATTCACTCGTCACGATGGGCACCGGGCACGAAAGTCCGCGCCATGTTGCGGCTTATCGAGACGGTTTATGAAAATCTGAAACGACACCCGAAACGGGTCGTTTTCCCCGAGGGTGCGGAGCCTGCGGTCGTGCGGGCCGCGGGCCGGTTTGCGAAGCTCGGCCTCGGCACGCCGGTGCTGCTCGGGCAGCGCGACGTCGTCGAAAAGGTGGCAAAATCGGCGAGGGTGAATCTCGAACACATCGGCATCGTGGATCCCGCGAAGTCTTCGGAAATGGAGGCCTTCATCCCACGGCTCGAAAAGCTGAAGCGCTACCGCGACATGGGATCGAAGCAGGCGCGCGAGATCCTTTCGCAGCCGAACTATTTCGCCGCGATGATGGTGCAGTACAACCTCGTGGACGCCCTCGTGGTCGGCGCGGGGCTCACGCCCGCGAGCACGCTGCGCCCGCTCATTCAGCTCATCCAGCCGCTGCCGGGCATCTCGACGATTTCGAGCTGCCAGATGCTCGACCTGAGCAACAAGCGCTACGGCGAGCGCGGCGTGATTTTCTTCGCGGACTGCGCGGTCATCCCCGAGCCCACTGTGGATCAGCTCGCGAATATCGCGATCGAGACCGGCAAGATCTGCCGGCAGCTCACGGGCAACAAGCCGCGCGTCGCATTCCTCAGCTTCTCGAACAAGGGCGCCTCGCAGATTCCTGCGGTGCAAAAAATGGCCGCCGCCACCGCGCTCGCAAAGCAGCGCGCGCATGAGGCGGGGCTGGAGATGGAGATTGATGGGGAGATGCAGGCGGACACCGCGATCGTGCCCGGCCTCGCCGCGATCAAGGCCCACGACAGCCTCGTCGCAGGCAAGGCGAATGTCCTCATTTTCCCTGACCTCAACAGCGCAAACATTGCGTCGAAACTCGTGAAGCACCTCGCGGGCGCGGACGTGTATGGCCAGTTCCTGCTCGGCCTCTCGCGGCCTTGCGTGGATCTTTCGCGCGGAGCGACGGATGACGAAATCCTCGGCGTGGCCGCGACCGCCGGCCTGCTTGCGATTCAATATCGTGAGCTTTATCCCGAGCGCGTCGCGGGCTGAGGAGTCGGACGATGAACCGGATCACCAAGAGGCTCTTCATCGCCGCCACGCAGCAGAACGACGGCAAGACGACGATCTCGCTCGGCATCTTCGGCGCGCTGCGCAAGACGGAAGGCCGCATCGGATTCATCAAGCCCGTCGGCCAGCGTTTCGTGGAAGTGGACGGGCATAAGATTGACGAAGACACGGTGCTCATTGACCAGACCTACGGCATCGGCTCGCCGCTCGACGCCATCAGCCCCATCGCGGTCGAGCCGGACTTCACGCGCAAATTCATTCAGCAGGCGAACACTGACATCCTCGTGCGGCGCATCCAGAATTCGTTCGACCGCGCTGCGTGGGAGAAGGACTTCGTCATCATCGAGGGCACGGGCCACGCGGGAGTCGGCTCCGTCTTCGATCTCTCGAATGCGCGCGTCGCGCATCTGCTCGGCAGCAAGGCGATCCTCGTCACACAGGGCGGCATCGGCCGGCCGATTGATGAGATCGCGCTGAACCGCGCGCTTTTCACGGAGCAGGGTGTCGAGGTGATCGGCGTGATCATGAACAAGGTACACCCCGAAAAATATGATCACGTCGTTGATTTCGCACGTCGCGGATTCGAGCGCCTCGGCATCGAGCTGCTCGGCGCCATTCCCGCCGACCCGCTGCTCGGCCAGCCGACGCTCGGGCAGGTGTGCAAGGCCGTGAAGGGCGAGTTCATCAATGCGCGCACCAGCTCGCGCCGCCTCGTGCGGCACATGCTCATCGGCGACATGGCCACGGGCCACCTGCTCACGCTTTTCCGCACTGGCACGCTGCTCATCACGCCCGGTGATCGCGATGACGTGGTGCTCGCCGCGCTGTCGCACACAGGCAGGCATCCGCGCGGAATCTGCGGCCTTGTGCTGAGTTCCGGCCACCTGCCGCACGAGAGCGTGATGAAGCTGCTTCACGAAAGCGACATCCCCGTCATCACCTCGCCGCTCGACAGCTACAGCATCGCCAGCACGCTGCACTCGATGACCGTGAAGACGCTCCCCGGAGACAACGAAAAAATCCAGCGCATCCAGAGCCTCGTCGAGCAGCACGTGAACGTGGCGCGCATCGTTGAAAAACTCTGAAGCAGCGTTCCATATTTTTAAAACGCAGAGACGCGGAGACGCAGAGGAAGCGTGTGCTGGAATGAATTCCGCAAGCACTGGGTGCTCATCGCCGTGCAGCAGTTCGGCAAGCCGTCCTTCCTCGGCGAGGTGTGGTATGCGGAGAGCGAGTCGCCGACCGGCCCGTGGAAGCGCGCGGTGAAGATCGTCACGCACGACAGATACTCATTCTACAATCCCGCGCAGCACGCGTTCTTCGACGAGGACGGAGGTCGTATGATCTACTTCGAGGGCACCTACAGCCACACCTTTCCGGCCGCGAATCGCGCACGCTCGGAATTCACCTGCTGCCGGTAGAGTGCGCAGAGAAAGCTTGTGTCCGGGAATGCCTTCACTCGCCGTCCTCATAGTCGCGCATCGCGGCGACCTCGCCCTCACTGAGCACCTGGTCGCCCCAAATCCGCCGCAACCGCTCACGCGCTCCCGTCCACAGATTCGGTGCCACCTGCCGTGGCTCCGCTACGCCCGCAGGCGCAAAAAGGCGCTGCGACAAATGCTGCCACAGCGTCTCCTGTTCGGGACGCGGCAGGGTCTCCACGGCATTTTCGATCTCAGCGAGCGTGCTCATGCCCGCGAAGATGCCGAAACTCCTGCGCTTCGCAAGCGCTCCGCCGCTGCAACGCCATCCGCGAAAAGCGCCAGATTGCCGGCCCGGCAGCGACGCGCGCAACGCCGTCGCCGTCATCTGCGCGATCTACGAAGCCGCGAAGACCGGCAGGACGGTGCAGGTGAAGCAGGAGTGTGGACGCGATGCTCCGTCGCGTTCGTCAGTGTGTGACTGCTCACCGGTGTTCATCCGCCTGCTTCACGGCCCGACTGTCAGTCCCTCCGCCGCCGCGAGCGTGCGTTGACGCCCGTCGAAACTCAGAAAGTCCGTCGCGCCCGATTTCAACGCGGCAGCAACGTGCAGAATGTCCAGCACCCGGTGGCCTTCCTGCGCCGCCCTTGTCCGGCTCAGCCGCATCGCTTCGCGGATCACCCCCGCCCAGTCGCATGCAATCTCCACAATGCGCCCTGTCTCCTCATCCCCGGCGAATGCGGCCAGTGTCGCGGCGGCTTCCGCTTCCGGCAGCATTCTGCGGAAAAGCAGCAGGCGGATGGCGTTCTCAAACTCCAGCCGGTTCAGCGGCGTGACTCGCACCGGCTCGCCCAATGTCTTCGCATGGGCCGTCGCCACCGGGCTGTTAGAGTCGTTTCCTTCCAGCGAAAGGAGGAAGCTGGTGTCGGCAAAAATCACCGGAAGACACCGTTAATCCCGCACTGCCGCGAGGGCTTCCATCACCACCCCCGCGTCGAGCCGTGTTTCGGCGCGGCGTTGCCGTGTCACCGCATGGCTTCCCGTCCAATCCACACGCGGGGCGGACGCGGCCTTTGGTGCATGGCTTTCCAGCCAACGGCGGATTTCCACCCATTGCTCCGGCGGCAGTTGTTCGATGGCGGCTTCGATCTCAGCGAGCGTGCTCATGCCCGCGAAGATGCCTGAACTCCCGCGCTTCGCAAGCACTCCGCCGCTGCAACGCCATCCGCGAAAAGCGCCAGCCCGCCGTCCCGGAAGCGGCGCGCGCAACGCCGTCGCGCGTCATCTGCGCGATCTACGAGGCCGCGAAGACCGGTAAGCCGGTGTAGGTGAAGTAAGTGGCAAACTCAACGTCCGCTCGCCGCGATTA
>BJFP01000039.1 GCA_014189875.1 Verrucomicrobiota bacterium
GAGAAGGCCCCTGCGCTTAAGGACGAGGCGCAGAAAAAGCAGCAACGCGCGATCGTGGACCGCTTCAACCGCCCGGCACGCCTCGAAGGCCCGGTGGATTTCCGGCTCGATTTCGTCGCCGCGAAAAACGTCCAGCCGGCGAAAAAGCTGCGAAAGGAACGCACCGGATTCCCGGTCATCACCATCGTGCTGCTGGCGGCGTTTATGCTCGTGGCTTACTTCGCGTGGAAGTCGCTTTGGCAGGGCTAGGGCTTTGTCAGTCGTGGTTTGATGGTGTCTGAAAGTTCTCAGTTCTCAGTTCTCAGTTCTCAGACAAGGCGCGCGTTTTTTCTGAGAACTGAGAACTGCGCACTTCGTCCAACAGCCATCAATCCACGGCTGACAGACCGCTAGGGCTGTTCAAGAAAGTGTGTGGTCGCATCCGGCGCATCCGGCGCAATCGCGCAAGGAGCCGGGACGCCCCAACTCCTTGCGGAACTCGGCCGCGCGGCTACGAGATTACTTCAATGGCTCCAAATGCGGAGATGGGATCCATCCAAACTGAGCCATCACCCAACTATGCCGCCGGCTGC
The DNA here is from genome assembly GCA_014189875.1 of Verrucomicrobiota bacterium. Taxonomy (GTDB): domain Bacteria; phylum Verrucomicrobiota; class Verrucomicrobiia; order Chthoniobacterales; family Chthoniobacteraceae; genus SXWH01. The sequence continues at coordinate 573 of BJFP01000039.1, forward strand.
AATGCGGCGAGCAGGTCGTCGAGTGAGACGGTGGCGATGGCGGAGGCCTTGTCGCTCATGGCGAAGGGCAGAATAAGGTCGCGTCCGTGGAGCATGGATCCGCAGCTATAGACGACGTTCGGGACATAGCCTTCGCGCTCGTTGCCCTCGGGGGAGAGGAGCGGTGCGCGCAGACGGCCGATGACTTTGGTGGGATCATCGAGATCGAGCAGTGCGGCACCGATGCAATATTTTCGCATCGGCCCGACGCCGTGGGTGATGACGAGCCAGCCGGCCTCGGTCTCGATGGGCGAGCCGCAGTTGCCGATTTTTACGGACTCCCACATTTCGGCGGGGCGCAGGATCACCTGCGGATTGCTCCAGTGGTGCAGGCTGTCGGAGAACATGAGCAGGAGGTTTTCATCGTCCTGCCGCGAGAGCATGGCGTAGCGGCCGCCGATGCGGCGGGGGAAGAGCGCCATGCCTTTGTTTTGCACGGCGCTGCCATTGAGCGTGAGCACGCGGAAGTGGAGGAAGTCCTGCGTCTCGATGAATTGCGGGAGGATGGCGCGGCCATTGTAGGCGGTGTAGGTCGCGCAATAAAGGACCGAGCCGTCGTCGTCGGTGAAGCGGACGAAGCGCGCGTCTTCGATGCCGTTGCTCTCATTCGGCGAGACGGGAAAAATGATGCGCTCACTCATTGCGAGCTTGGAGGAAAAGTTCAGCTCGTAGTTCGAGTCCGCGAGCCAGCGGAAGGTCTCGAGGGCGCGGCGCAGATCGCGGGTGACGGGCTTCGTGTCGCGGCGCACGCGGGCCATGCTTTCATCAAGCTGCAGGAGGGTGAAGTTTTCCGCGAGCGGCTCCATCACTGCGGCGGCATGACTGCCGCCGAAGCCCATCTCGTTGAGTTTCGTAAGGAACGATCTTTTCCGGTAGGTGGGATTCGGCACGACCTCCGGCGCGGTGACGAAACGGGAGGCGGGATCGACGGCGATGGTGCCATCCGGCGCGATTACGCCGGTGCGGAACTCGATGGACGAGATGTGCCCTTCGCCCGTCGCGCGCAGGCTCATGATGAAGCGCATTCCGCCCGCGGGCGTGCCGTTTTGATCGGGATGGAGAACGATGGAGGGATTGAAAAGCGCGGCGGATTCCAACGCGTATTCACCGGAGAAAAGCGCGCCGATGAGAAGCTGGCGCACGCGGGAAAGCGGCGATTGCAATGTGAACTGAGGCCGCACCTTTTCGTAGTGAGCAAGGAGGAGCGATTCGATGTCGAAGTGCCGCGACGCAAACTCCGCGAGGATCGTCTGCAACTGCGCCTCCGCCTCCGCCTCGCTCAGCGCGAGGGCGCGCGCAAGGATGTCTGCGAGGATCTGCGCCTTTCCCGGGATGAACGGGCGGATGATCACACGCGCGCTCTCGGGTTGGAATGTCACGCTGTGGCGGCGGAGCCGGATGGTCTTCATGTGTGCAGGGGCTCGGCGACAGGGTGTGCCGCATAGTTCATTTCCGCGAGGGCGAGGTGGAAGGCCAGTGAGGATTCCGCGCCCTGGTTTTCGCTGATGCGCTCGGCGTGCAGGCCGTCGCTGCATCCGCCGGTGGTGGCATCGTAGAGAGGCACGCCGAGATCATTGCGGCCGAGGAACCACTCGAATGCGCGCTTCGCTTCACGCGACCACATTGCGTCCTGCGTTGCACGGAATGCCTCGAGGCACGCGCTCACCATCGCCTGCGCCTCGACGGGCTGCTGGTCGAAGTCCGCGCGCGCGCCGTCGCGCTGGTAGAAGCCGTTGCTGCCGATGGGACGGAAATTTCCCGCCTGCGTCTTCTGGATCGAGGCGAGCCAGCGGAGAGACTTCAGCCCGATCTCAAGCGCCTCGGGATCCGGCATCCACTGGCCGCTGAGAATGAGCGCCTGGCAGATGCGCGCATTGTCGTAAGTCGCGCCCGGCTCGAACCACGGCCACTTCTCGGTGGCGCAGCTCTTCCACAGCCGCACGAGTTCGCCGGTGAGCAGTTCGCGCGCGGCGAGGACGGCGGGCGTGACCGGGTAGCCGCGCAGATATTCGTGGACGCCGAGCAGCGTGAACGCCCATGCGCGCGGCGAGGAAAATGTGCCGACGACGGCCAGCCCGCGCTCGAAGAGCTGCGCGCACAGGCGGCGATGCCCGGTGTTCCGCGAGCGGCCCGCGCCCGATCCGGCGGCCCAGAGCGCGCGCGCGTGGCTGTCCTGGCTTCCGGCCTGCTCCAGCCATTGCCGTCCGTAGCTCATGAAATTGCGGAAGTGGCCGGTCTCGTTGTTCAGCGCCGCAGCGAGAAATGCGAGGTAGCCGGTCGTGAGGCGGCTCAGGTTTTCGGTCGGAGGATCGCCTCCGGTCTCATCGAGCAGATTGCACAGGATGAATGCGCGCGCGTTGTCATCCGTGCAGTAGCCCTCGTGGAAATTCGGCACGTTGAAAATCGCGTGCTGGAAGATCCCCGTGCCGTCCGACATGCGGATGATGTGGTCCAGCCGCAGCGGCGGCAAATCATACGGTCGGCTCGCGAGCGTCCATCCCGCGAAGGCTGCGCGCGGCGCGCCCCGGCGATCCGCGCGCGCACGCTGGAAGGAATCGAGATAGCGTTGCGCAGCCGCCGGCCAGATCATCTCGCGGCCCATCACGTATGCCGCGTGGCGCGTCCGCTCCATGAGCACCGGGTCGTCGAGGAATTTGCAAACGGCCTCCGCGATTGCGGCCGGATTGCGGAATGGCACAAGCTTTCCGCGCCCGTCCGCGAGCAGTTCCTGCGCGTGCCAGTATGGCGTGGAGACGACCGCCTTTCCCGCGCCGAAAACATACGCGAGCGTGCCGGAGGTGATCTGCTGTTCATTCAGATACGGCGTCACGTAAATGTCCGTCGCGCCGATGAATTCCTTCAGGTCATCGAGCGACACGAAGCGGTTGTAAAAAATGACGTGCTCCTTCACGCCGCGATCCTCGGCGAGCCGTTCGAGGCTCAGCCGGTAGCTCTCACCTTCGCGCGCGACGAGATGCGGGTGCGTCGCGCCGAGCACGAGGTAAACGACATTCGGATGCCGCCGCACAATTTCCGGCAGCGCCTCGATGACATGCTCGATCCCCTTCCCCGGCCCGAGCAGTCCGAACGTGAGCAGCACCATGCGCCCCTCGACGCCAAACTGCGCCTTGTAGATGCTCGAATCGGCAAACGGAATGTCCGGGATGCCGTGCGGGATCACGTCCACCTTCGCATCCGGCACGCCGTAAATGTCGCGCAGCATCTCCGCGCCCTTGCGCGCCATCACCACCACGCGATCGCTGAGCCGCACCACTTCGTCCATCACCCTGCGTTGCGCGGGACTTGGCTCGCGCAGCACCGTGTGCAGCGTCGTCACGACCGGCATCCGCACTTCCTTCAGCAGCGCGAGCAGGTGACTCCCCGCCGCACCCCCGAAGATGCCGAACTCGTGCTGCACGCACAGCACCTCCGCGTTGTTGAAGTTCAAAAAATCTGCAGCGCGCCGGTAAGAATCCAGGTCCTTCTCATACACCTCGAACCGCACGCGCTGCGGATAGCGGTGGCCTTCCACGCGATCGTTCATCGCGCCTGCGAAACAATCCGCATCCGGTGCCGCGCCCGCCACCGACTCGCACAGATCCGTCGTGAACGTCGCGATCCCGCATCGTCGGGGATCATATCCACCGAGAAATGCGATTCGTTTCGGAAGCGCGGAGTCTATGGCGAAGACCTTTCGATGCGCGCATCATCGCAGTTCCCGCGGCGGACACAACCACTGTAATGTTTAAACTCAGCGTTTGACCGCGTGTGCGCCTTTTGTCGCGGCAGTGTTCGCGACCAAAATCACAGTGGCTTCCCCTGCGGCACCACAGGCTTCGAACTTTCACGCTCCATTTCCTCCACCGGAAAAGCAAACCGCCGCGCCCCTTTCGGAGCGCGGCGGCTGTGATTTTTTGCGGACAGGATTATCCGCGTTACGAGCGGAGTCTTAGAACTCGCCGCCGCCGTGACCGTGGTCATGGCCGCCGCCTGCTGCGGGTGCCTTCTTCTCCTGCACTTCGGTGATGATGCACTCGGTCGTGAGGAGCAGGCCGCTGATGGAAGCGGCGTGCTGGAGCGCGCTGCGCGTGACCTTCGTGGGGTCAACGACGCCGGCCTTCACGAGATCCACCCATTCGCCAGTGGCGATGTTCAGACCTTCGTTGCCCTTGCGACGCTTGCACTCGCTGACGATGAGCGCGCCTTCGAGGCCCGCGTTGTCGGCGAGCGTGCGGAGCGGCTGCTCAATCGCGCGACGCACGATCTCGGCACCGATCTTCTCGTCGCCTTCGAGCTTGAGGGCGTCGAGGGCCTTCTGCGCACGGATGAGTGCGACGCCGCCCCCGGGGACGATGCCTTCCTCGACGGCTGCGCGCGTGGCGTGCAGTGCGTCTTCCACGCGAGCCTTCTTTTCCTTCATCTCAGTCTCGGTGGCTGCACCGACATTGATGACGGCGACGCCGCCGGCGAGCTTGGCGAGACGCTCCTGGAGCTTCTCGCGGTCGTAATCGCTGGTGGTCTCCTCGATCTGGCGGCGAATCTGGCCCACGCGGCCCTGGATGTCGGACGGTTTGCCCGTGCCTTCCACGATCGTGGTGTTTTCCTTGTCGATGGTGATGCGCTTCGCCTTGCCGAGGTCTTCGAGCCCGAGGTTTTCGAGCTTGAGGCCGAGGTCTTCGGTGATGCAGCGACCACCGGTGAGGATGGCGATGTCTTCCATCATGGCCTTGCGGCGGTCACCGAAGCCGGGCGCCTTCACGGCGGCGACATTGATGGTGCCACGGAGCTTGTTCACGACGAGCGTCGCGAGGGCTTCGCCTTCGACGTCTTCGGAGATGATGAGGAGCGGCTTGCCGGTCTTCGCGACCTTTTCCAACACGGGGAGGATGTCCTTCAGGTTGGTGATTTTCTTCTCGTGGATGAGAATGTAGGCGTTCTCGAGGTTCGCTTCCATCGTCTCGGCATTAGTCACGAAATAGGGCGAGATGTAGCCCTTGTCGAACTGCATGCCTTCGACGACGTCGAGCGTGGTCTCGATGCTCTTCGCTTCCTCGACGGTGATCGTGCCGTCCTTGCCCACCTTGTCCATCGCGTCGGCAATGATGTTGCCGATGGCGGTGTCCCAGTTGGCGGAGACGGTAGCGACCTGCGCGATTTCCGTGCGATCCTTGACCTTCTTGGAGATCTTCGCGAGTTCCGCGACGATCGCCTCGACGGCCTTGCTGATGCCGCGCTGGAGCGACGTCGGCGTTGCGCCGGCCGTCACATTGCGCAGACCTTCGCGATAGATGCTCTCGGCGAGCACGGTCGCGGTCGTGGTGCCGTCGCCGGCGATGTCGCTGGTCTTGCTCGCGACTTCGCGAACGAGCTGCGCGCCCATGTTCTCATAGGGGCATTCGAGTTCGATTTCCTTCGCGACCGTGACACCGTCTTTGGTGATGGTCGGGGATCCGAATTTCTTGTCGAGGATGACGTTACGTCCGGCTGGCCCGAGGGTTGCCTTGACTGCACGTGCGAGTTTCTCAACGCCGCGCAGGAGTGCCTGACGCGCCGTCTCGTCGAATTGGAGTTGTTTAGCTGCCATGTTATTTAGTTGGTAATGTTATTGGGTTGTTAGTTGAAGGGTGCCGCGCCTCTTGTAGCCGCCGTCGTGAGACGGCGGGCACTCTGAATAACACGGGCGCTTCCGAAAAAGTGCCCGCGCTCTCACGAGCACGGCTACGGGTATTAGCCGATGATGCCGAGGATGTCGTCTTCGCGCATGATGAGGTAAGTCTCACCGTCCACCTTGATCTCGGTGCCACCGTATTTGCTGACGAGCACCTTGTCGCCGGCCTTGACGGTGAAGGGAATGATCTTCCCGTCATCGTCACGCTTGCCGGTGCCGAGGGCGACGACTTTGCCCTCCTGCGGTTTTTCCTTCGCGGTATCAGGAATGATGATGCCGCCTTTTTTGACTTCCGCTTCCTCGAGGTGCTGGACGAGGACGCGATCCCCGAGGGGACGAACGTTGACTTTTGCCATGGTGTTTGTGTTGTTGGTTTGTTGTTGCTTGTGGGTTTTTAACGAACCCAAGCCGGCATTGCAGCTTAGGTTCGATAAATTGTGAGAGGCGAATGCAGGGGCCGCGAAGGCGAGGCAGCCGATGGCGAGTTTGAAGTGGCGTTTCATGGGGACAGAGACGCCGCGGTTTGAGCATGAGGCCCGCACCGCGGCGGAGAGCTACTTCTTCTTGTTTTCGTCCACGACTTCGAACTCTGCGTCCACGACGTCGCCATCTTTCTTGGGCGCTTCGGCGGCACCCGCCTGGCTCGCGCCTTCGGGCTGCGCTCCGGCTCCGGATGCGGCGGCGTTCTTGTAGAGTTCCTCGCTGGCTGCCTGGAATTTGTTCTGAAGCTCCGTGTAGGCGGTCTTGATAGCGTCGGTGTCGTTGCCCTTCAGCGTCTCGCGGACCGTGGCGATCTTCGCCTCGATCTCGGCCTTCACATTGCCGGGGATTTTCTCGCCGAGTTCCTTGAGCTGCTTCTCGCACTGATAGGCGAGGTTGTCGGCATTGTTGCGGACTTCGGCGGATTCCTTGACCTTTTTGTCCTCCTCGGCGTGAGCCTCGGCATCGCGCTGCATTTTCTCGACCTCGTCCTTCGAGAGGCCGCTGCTGCCGGTGATGGAAATCTTCTGCTCCTTGCCCGTGCCGAGATCCTTCGCGGAGACGTGCAGGATGCCGTTCGCATCAATGTCGAACGTGACTTCGATCTGCGGCGTGCCACGCGGCGCCGGCGGGATGCCATCGAGGTGGAAAGTGCCGAGCTTCTTGTTGTCCTTCGACATCGGGCGCTCGCCCTGGAGCACGACGATTTCGACGCCGGGCTGGCTGTCACTGTAGGTCGAGAAGGTCTGCGATTTGCGCGTGGGGATGGTCGTGTTGCGCGCAATCATCGAGGTGGCCACGCCGCCGGCGGTCTCGATGGCGAGCGTGAGCGGCGCGACGTCGAGCAGGAGCACGTCCTTCACATCACCCTTCAGCACGCCGCCCTGGATGGCAGCGCCGATGGCAACGACTTCATCCGGGTTCACGCCTTTGTGCGGTTCCTTGCCGATGATGCCACGCGCGACCTCGACGACCTTCGGCATACGAGTCATGCCGCCTACGAGCACGAGCTCGTTGATGTCGTTCTGCGCAATGCCCGCATCCTTGATGCACGCACGGGTCGGCGCGAGTGTCCGCTGGAAGAGCGAATCCGTAAGCTGCTCCAGCTTCGCGCGGGTCAGCTTTTTCTGGATGTGCTTCGGCCCGGTCTGGTCCGCCGTGATGAACGGCAGATTGATTTCATATTCCTGCGCCGAGCTAAGTGCGATCTTAGCCTTCTCGCACTCTTCCTTGATGCGCTGGATGGCGTCGGGTTGCTTAGTGAGGTCGAGACCGCTCTCGCTCTTGAACTCCGCGAGCACCCAATCCATCAGCGCATGATCCCAGTCATCGCCACCGAGATGCGTGTCACCATTCGTCGCCTTCACTTCAAAGACACCGTCGCCGATTTCGAGAACGCTAATATCAAACGTGCCGCCGCCCAAGTCATAAACGGCGATCTTCTCGTCCTTCTTCTTGTCGAGGCCGTAAGCCAGCGATGCCGCCGTCGGCTCGTTGATGATGCGCAGCACTTCGAGGCCCGCAATCTTACCCGCGTCCTTAGTCGCCTGGCGCTGCGAGTCATTGAAATAAGCCGGCACCGTGACGACCGCCTGCGTGATCGTCTCGCCGAGCTTGGCTTCCGCGTCGGACTTCAGCTTCGCCAAAATCATCGCGCTGATTTCCGGCGGCGAAAACGTCTTCGTCTCGCCGTTCACGACGACCTGGATGTGCGCGTCGCCATTCGCCGCCTTCACGACCTTGTAAGGCACGCGCTTCAGCTCATCCTGCACTTCGTCAAACTTGCGCCCCATGAAACGCTTCACGGAGAAAATCGTGTTGGTCGCATTTGTAACCGCCTGCCGCTTCGCAGCCTGCCCGACGACCCGCTCGCCGGTCTTGGTGAATGCAACGATGGAAGGCGTGGTGCGCGCGCCTTCGGAGTTTTCGAGGACCACGGGCTCGCCGCCTTCCATGACGGACATGCAGGAGTTCGTGGTGCCGAGGTCAATGCCGAGGATTTTTGCCATAAAATTGATTGGGTTGGGTTAAAGTGGGTTGGCCGGGGTGAGCGGGTTGGAAATTGGGAGTCCGCATCTATGCAAGGCACGCGCCACCGTGCCAACATATCTGCAAATCACTACCGGTTTGTGATTTATGTATATCCCGCATCGCGCACCGCACCGTGACTGGCGCTACTTCTGGCGCACTTGGCACACATGAATCGTGCCTCAGTGACGCACTTCTCGCTCGGTTCGCGAAGGACCTGAATTCCCCCCCGTTTTCTCGCGCGATCCTATGTGATAATACAACAAAGCACGTTGGCGGCGAGCGGCGACTCTCGGATGAAGCACGCGAGTCGCGTACTCCACCCGGAAGGCTCCGCTCGCCGCTGCCGTGATTTTCATGCTTCAGCTCCACCGTTTTCTCGCAACCGTCGTTGCAAAAGATCGCACGCGTGTTTTTCTCGGCGCCCAAAATGGCTGCCTTCCGACTTTTCGATTTGAATCCCGAGCAGGAGCGCGCGGTGCGAACCACCGAGGGCCCGCTGCTCATCCTCGCCGGCGCGGGCAGCGGCAAGACGCGCGTGATCACCGCGCGCGCCGCATTCCTCATCTCGCGCGGCACCGCGCCGGAGAACATCCTCGCGGTCACTTTCACGAACAAGGCCGCGAAGGAAATGCGCGAGCGTCTCGCGACGATGATCGATCCCGACCAGGCGAAGAAGACCGTGATGTCCACCTTTCACGCGCTGTGCGTGCGCATCCTGCGGCAGGACATCGAGAAACTCGGCTACAAGAAGAACTTCTCGATCTACGACGAGGGCGACACGACGGGGCTGATCAAAAAGGTCATCACGCGCACCGCCGCGCGCGACGAGAAGCTGGATGCCGGCCTTGCGAAGAACATGATCAGCAAGGCGAAGAACACCGGCTGGCGGGAGCCCACTGACGACAAGACGCTCATCGGCGCAGTGTACGCGCGCTACAATCAGGAGCTGAAAAATCTGAACGCGGTGGACTTCGACGATCTGCTGCTGCTCACCGTGCGGCTGCTCGGCGAGCACGGCGATGTGCGCGAGCGCTGGCAGCGGAAGTTCCGCTACATCATGGTGGACGAATTCCAGGACACGAACCGCCTACAGCTCGACCTCATCACGCTGCTCGCCGACGAGAAGCGCAACGTCGCGGTCGTGGGCGACGACGATCAGTCCATCTACGGCTGGCGCGGCGCGGAGGCGTCGAACATTCTCGAATTCGAGTCACACTTTCCGAATCCCGCGGTGATCAAGCTGGAGCAGAACTACCGCTCGACAAACTTCATCCTCGGCACGGCGAATTCGCTCATCAAAAACAACGCCCGCCGTCGCGCGAAGAAGCTGTGGAGCGCGAAGGAGGGCGGCGAAAAGGTGCGCATCCTCGCGATGCCGGACGACCAGCAGGAGGCGGCGCTGATCGTCGGCGAGATTCACAGCCGCAAAATCACGGAGGGTCTGAAGTGGGAGGACTTCGCGATCCTGTTCCGCATGAATGCGCAGTCGCGCCTTTTCGAGACGACCTTCCGCGACCTGAAAATCCCGTACCGCGTCGTGGGCGGAAACAGCTTTTTCGACAGCCGCGAAATCAAGGACGTGCTCGCGTACGCTGCGTGCCTGATGAATGCGGACGACGACGTGTCGCTCCTGCGCATCGTGAACACGCCCGCACGCGGCATCAGCGACGGCACGGTGGAAAAGGCGACGACCGCGAGCATCCATGCGCGCTGCTCGGTGTTCGCGATATTGCGCGACGAGGAATTTCTCGCATCGCTCACGACACGCACGCGCGGGGCGGTGGAAAAGTTCATCGCATTCCTCGATGACATGGATTTGAAAATGCACGAGCCGCTCGCGAACCAGCCGGGCGTCCTCCGCGCGCTGCTGACCGACAGCGGCTACCTCACCGACCTCCAGCGCACCTGCAAGACGCCGGAGGAATGGCTGAAGCGGGAACAAAACATCAAGTATCTGCTCGACGATTTTCAGTCCTACCACGACGGCAAGGGCAAGGGTCTTCGTGAGTGGCTCGACGCGATGCTGCTCCGCCACGAACGCGAGGAGGAAAAGGAGGAGGAGGTGAGCGGCGTCACGCTCATCACGCTGCACGCGTCGAAGGGTCTCGAATTTCCGCACGTCCACCTCGTCGGCTGCGAGGAGGGAGTGCTGCCGCATGAGCGCTCGAAGCTCGAAGGCACCGTGGACGAGGAGCGCCGCCTGCTCTACGTGGGCATCACGCGCGCGAAGCAGACTCTCGCGATCACTTGGTGCCGCAACCGCACGAAATACGGCAGCGCAGTCTCGTGTGCGCCGAGCACCTTTCTGAAGGAACTCGATCCCGAACTCGTCGAGCGGCTCGACGGCGGCGTGCTCCTGAACAAGCCCGTGACGCAAGAGAAGGCCGCGGCAGGTTTCGGCGCGATCCTCGAGATGCTCGGGAAGCTGTAGCCGCGCTTGTGAGAGCGCGGGCCGATCGATCCTCGCGACACACAGCCGGAAAAAATGACGAGGCGCCTTACTTCGGCGGCGTCGCCGGAGGAAGCGGGGGCGGAAGCGCGGGAGCAGGAGCACTGGGCGGCCCGGGAGGTCCGGGTGCCGTCGTAGGTGGCACGAGTGCCGCCGGTGCATTGCCGGAAAATGGCGCGTGCCCATCCGTCGTGATCAGCGGCTTCCACGCGTCGCCCTTCACGGTGAAGGTGAACGGCTGCGACTGATACGTGCCGCTGCCCACGGCCTCCAGCGAGGGCGTGCGCGGCTTCGCGAGATCGAGCCGGACGCCGATTCCGAAATCACCATTCACATAGCGCCCCGTCCCCTGATCGATCCGGATCGCATTTCCATCGAACGCAATCTGCGCACCCACCTCGCGCACCGCGCTGCCATTCCAGTCGAGCGGAATGATTCCGCGCGCAAGCTGCATCGAGCCGCTGAATTTCAGCGCACCGAGCGGCCCGTCCGCGTTCAAGCTCCCGGTGAGCGTGCCGCCGATCGGCCAGTCCACGCCGGTGATGCGCGACGCTGCGCGCAGATCCAGTTCGGTGGCCTCGATGCGCACACGGCCCACCGTCTCGTCGTTGAGCAGGTGCGCGAAGTTCACATCCGGCCAGCGCTGCCACAGATCGAGCGGGAGGAAGGCGTCGCCCTTCAGGCACACGCGATCGTGATGCAGCACGCGCACGTCGCGGAGATTCACCGCGCTCGGGCCGACGCTGATCCCCGCGGTGAGCACCATGCCACTTTCTGCGAGGCGAAATTTTTCACACTGCACCTCGCCGGGCCGGTACGTGCCCGCGGCTTCGGCATCGAGCGGCAGCGTGCCACCCGGGCCGAGGAGCCGGAAGCGGTTCAGCTTTGCAGAAAATGTCCCCTCGTGATTCGTGCCTGCGCCTTTCCCGGCCCACGTCGCCTCGATCCCGCCCGCAAGCGGCGTCGGCAAAATGTAAGGCGTGAGCAGCGAACGGTACACGCTGAGGTCGCGCGCGAAGAGCCGCCACTCGCCGGAATAGCTGCCGTCCGCGAGGCTGATGCGCCCGCTCCCGCGCAGGAGGTCATCAGCGTGCAGGGCCTGCGCGCTGATGATTTCCAGCTCGCGTCCGTGAAAAAGCAGCGCGGCATTCAGGCTGTCGATCGGTGCCGTGCGCCATTGCAGCGCGTTGCCGCTCACGACCATCTGGCCCTCGTATTTTGCAGGCACATCCACCTGCACGCCGCTCCCGCTCACCGCGCCGCTGATGAAAAGCTGCCCCGCGGTGTACTTGAATTCCGGCAGCATGAGCGCGGACAGCTCGGTGAGATTGCGGATATCCCCGTCCACCTTGAAATCGAACTGCCGGTCCCACCAATGCGCGCCCGGCTGCGGCAGCGCCATCGTGCCCTTGATCGCGAGCTGACTCTTCCCCTGCCGCAGCTTGAACTCGTGGATCTGCAGCCGCTGCTCCACGAGCGAAAGTCCAAGCACAAGCGAGTCCCACTGGCGCGACTCCCACTGGAACGCACCGGCATCGAACCGCAGCGTCGCCTCCGATTTCGAGACCTCGCTCGGCGAGCCGTGGAAGGTGAAATTTCCCGAGTTCAGCACGCCGCCCGCCGCATCGCCGAGGCCGAGGAATGACGCGAGGCCCGCCACATTGATCCCCGAAAATTTTCCGCTGCCGTCGAACCGCAGCCACCGGTCACGGAACGCCGCCGCCGCGTCGGCCTGGAGTTTTCCGCCGAATGCGTCGCAGTCGGCGTTCAGCGTGAGTTCACCGTTTGCGAAATGATCGAGCGACACGCTGAGGCTCTGCAATGTCACGTCCGGCGCGAGCCTCATACCCGCGATCGTCGCCCGCGATCCCTCCAGCGAAGTGTGCGCACGCACGCCGCTGAAATTCTTCCGCACCGCCCCGGTCCGGATCGCGATCTTCGCCGCGCGCAGCGTTCCCGGTGCCGTCGCGCTGAATGAAAAATGCGAGCCGCTCACGCGCAGCGAATCGTCCCCGCGGCTCACGAGCACATCCGCATTCCGCACCGTGTAAATCCCCGGCTGCGCTCCGCGCGTCGCGAGCGCGCTACGAAGCCACTGCAGCTTCAGTTCCTCGGGCGGCCCCGCATCCGCGCCGTTCGGCAGCGTGAGGTGCGCAGTCACATCGTCCATCTCAAGTTCGCGGAACCACAGCCCGTTTCCGCCGATCGGATGGAAGCTGCATTTCTCCGCGCCCGAGCGCACCCAGCCCGCGACGGGTGCGGGAAAAATATTGCTCCACGCGAGCCAGGCGCGCACGCGGCGGATCTCCACGCGCGTCTCGGCCCCTGCATCCGCGCGGTAGCCCAGGACCATGTCGTGAATGACCACCGAATCGAACAGGCTGCCCTCCACCTCGCCCATCGTCAGCGTCGCGCCGCCCTGCCACGCGCGGAACTTCAGCGCCGCGCGCACGACGTGCGGAAACACCGGCGCCTGCACCGCGATGCACAGCAGCAGCACGCCCCACAGGAGAAAAAGCCGCACGCGTCCGAAGAACCCGCGCTTCTTCCTTTTCCGGGGGGCGGCGAGGATTGCGTCTGCTGCGGTGGACTCAGGGTTTTCGATCACGGGTCGGACACACTACGCATCCCGCGGGAAAATGGAAGCGCGCGGAGAATGTGGGGACGACAATCTGTCGGCCCGTCTCGTCGGCTCTTGTGGTGCCTGATGTATTTGGACGGCTCAACAAATCGTCGAGCCGCGTGATTGCGTATGCCGAGGCCGGTCAATGGCCCGGAGGGCCAGCGGAAATTAGCCGGTGGCGCGAGCCACCGGTTCCGCAGCAAAATCGAGTGCGCCCCGGAGGGTGCGCTGGAAGTCTCGCCGTTTCCGCCGCCACCTCCGGGGCGGATTCGGTTTTCGGATCTGATCCGGTGGCTCGCGCCACCGGCTAATTTCCATCGGCCCTCCGGGCCGTTCCACGAAAAGGCCGGACTTCAAGAAGCGGCTACATCCTAAATTGATCCGGTCGAAACTCTGAACGCGCGCAAAGATCAGACCGCGCTTTGACAAGCGCGGCTACCGCGGACGTGCGCTACTTCTCCGCGATCTCGCTCAGCTTCACCGTGCGTCCTTCAGCCGCGCTCTTGTCCGCAGCGGCGATGACGCGGTGCGAATTGAACGCATCGCCAAAACTCGTGAGCGGCATGTCCCTCCCCTCTTCGAGCGCATCGAAGAACGCCTGAAACTGCGTCTGGTACGGGTGGTCGCTCACGTCGCCGGAATCGAGCATCTTCATCGAGAGCTGCGACCACGAATTCTTGTTCAGCCCGCCGAGTTTCTGGCTGTGGAATTTGTTGTCGAGGATGCTGCCCTCGCTGCCGACGAGGTGCGTGCGAAAATAATACGGCTGGAGGCAGTCCACGACCGCCGCGCATTTTCCGACCGCGCCGCTTTTGAAGCGCAGAATCGTCGTGGAGGTCGTCGCATACTCGTACGCCGCGAAGACAGGATTGCTGCTCTGCGACGCGAAGCTGCTCACCTCGGTCACATCCGCATCCATGCACAGAAGCAGCGCATCCATCGCGTGACAGCCGGCCGTGAGCAGCGCGCTACCGCCGAGTTCGCGCTTCGTGTTCCAGCGGTACTGGCCGTACCACGGGCCGATGCCGTGGTAGTAGTCCACCTCGCCGTAGTGCAGCTTGCCCACGAGCTTCTGATCGATCACCGCCTTCGTCGCGAGGAACTGCGAGGACCAGCGGCACTCGAAGCACACGCACACTTTCGCGCCGGAAGATTTCGCCGCAGCCTTCATCGCGAGGATGTCGCTCCACTCGATCGCGAGCGGCTTCTCGACGATGATGTGCTTCCCCGCCTTTGCCGCCGCGATGAACTGCTGCGCGTGCTGGTTCGGATAGCTCGTGATGTCCACGACATGCACATTTTTGCTCGCAAGCATCTTCGCGAGATCCGTGTAAGCCGTGATCGGCGAGCCGTGCTTCGCGGAAAGATCCGCGGAGTCCAGCTTGCGCGAACTCCACACCGCAGTGACCTGCGCGTTCGAGGTGGCATTGATGGCGGCGATGTGGGCCGTGGCAGCCCATCCATAGCCGATGACGGCGACGTTGTATTTTTTGCTCATGGGATTTTCGAGGAAAGGGAGGAACTGGCGTTGTATGCGAGCGCGGTGTGATGGCGAGCGGATTTCCGCCGGCGTCCTTCGTTAAAAGTTGAGCGTTGGACGTTGGATGTTGCACGTTGAGCCCGCCGCAGGCGCGTTCCGAATGCGGTTGCGCGTCGTGACATGGCTGCGCCGCTGCGCGGGGCCCAACGTCCAACTTTTGAGTTTTCACTTTTAACGCCAAACGAAGAAGCACCCGCCACTCACTGTGCCCCGCCCTTCAAAAACGACAGCAAGTCCGCGAGATCCTGCGGCTTCATCGTCGCCTCCAGCCCGGCGGGCATCAGTGAGTGCTCGCTCGCGGTGAGCGACTTTAAGGACCTCGAGTGAGGGCGTTCCCGGACACGAGCTTTCTCTGCGCGCCCTATCGGTAGCAGGAAAATTTCGACCGCGCGCTGCATGGCGCGCGTCTCAAACGGCTTTTATTTGCTCTGCAAGAAAACTATCGGCGAACCATGATGATCACACTTCCGCCCGCGCTCGATCGCATCGTCCGGGACAAGGTGAACGCCGGGCTTTACGCCAGCGAGTCGGAGCTCGTTTGCGAGGCGCTGCGCCGGGAGTTTGCCCGCGATACAGTGCAAGGCTGGGTGTGCGCGCAGGCTGCAGAGGGGTTCGCCCAGCTCGATCCCGGTGAGTCTGAGGAAATCTCGCGTGAGGAGTTCATGGCCCGGCTCGCACAACGGCGTGCCTCCGGCTCATGCGCCTAGGGCTTTCCAAGCTCGCCGTCGCGGACATCACGTTCATCCACGATTACTCCGTGGGCGAATGGGGCGAAAAATAGGCTGTGAAGTATGTGGGCACGCCGTGGGATGCGCTGCAGGAAGTTGCCGCCACGCCGGAACGCTGGCGGCTCCGGCCCGACATTTTCGAGGGCTGCCGTGCGCGGGTTTTTCAGAGCCATCTGATCATCTACCGCGTGCATGAGAGGGCGGTGCAAATCAGCCGGATTCTCCACGGTGCGATGAACCTCCACGAACACATGCCGCACGATTTTTTCGGCAACGAATAAGGGCGCCGCGGCTCGCCTGCGGAGTTGCTTCACGCGCCGCGATGCGGATGCTGCGCGGCTCACATGATTTCACCCGACAGCGGATCACCGTCTGAATTTGCGGAGACTATCCGGAAGATTTTTTCCCCGGACGGGTTGCTGTCGGAGGCGAAGAGCTTCGAGTATCGGCCGGAGCAGCAGGAGATGGCGGTCGCGGTCGCGGATGCATGCGCAGCGCAGGAGTTCAGGCATCTTCGCGGGCATGAGCACCATCGTTGAAGCGGATGAGACGGGGACACTGCGCCTGCCGGCGTCGTTGCTGCCGCATCCGGGGCCGCACCGGCGCTACCGCGTGGCGACCGAGGGCGGGCATGTCGTGGTGGATGAGGCGGAACCTGCGCGCCCTGAAACGGCGGCGGACCATCGTGCGTGGCTGGAGAGGCTGGAGAGAATTCGCGAACGCGGCGTGACGGGCAAGGTGGGGACGCCTCTTCAGCAGATATTCGACGAACTTCGCGAAGATCGCCGCTGAGGATGAGCTACTGGGACACGTCGGCCCCCGTGAAGCTCTATGTAATGGAAGCCGACTCCGCGCAATTCCAAGGGCTGACGGCTCGCGGCGTCCCGCTGGTCATTGCACGCATCGCACGATACGAAGCACATGCGGCCTTCCGCCGACGCGAAACGGAAGGATCGTTGCCGCCGGGTGAAACGGCGGTGCTGCTGCCGGACATTTTAACGGACATCGCAGCAGGAAAGATCGTCGTGCAAGCGGACGACGCAGAAGTGGAGAAACGGTTCGGCGAAGTGATGGAACGATGCCATTCGCAGACGCCGCCCGTTTTCGTCCGAACGAACGATGCGCTGCACATCGCATCGGCGCTCGTCGCCGGCGAAAAGGAATTCGTCACCGCCGATGGTCGGCAGCACGCGGCAGCGGTGCTGATGAGGCTCGCCGTCCTGCCGTAGGCGGCTACAGCGGCTCGCCTGCGGAGTTGCTTCACGCGCTGCGATGCGGATGCTGCGCGGCTCACATGATTTCACCCGACAGCGGATCACCGTCTGAATTTGCGGAGACTATCCGGAAGATTTTTTCCCCGGACGGGTTGCTGTCGGAGGCGAAGAGCTTCGAGTATCGGCCGGAGCAGCAGGAGATGGCGGTCGCGGTCGCGGAGGCGCTGGCGGAGCGGAAGCATCTTGTCGTCGAGGCGGGCACGGGCGTGGGAAAATCGCTCGCGTATCTCATCCCGGCGGTGATGTGGGCGAAGTCGCAAAACAAAAAAGCGGTCGTCTCCACGCATACGATCAATTTGCAGGAGCAGCTTATTTTCAAAGACATCCCGATCGTGCGGAAGGTGCTCGCGGGACAATTTGGAGCGCGGCCCGGTGCGGTACCGACGAAAGACGAAGCTGGATCGGGCGACTTCAGCGCGATTCTTTGGAAAGGCCGCGCGAACTACGTCTGCCCGACGCGCCTCGACCGCGCGATGTCGCAGGCGGGCGAGCTTTTCACCTCGACGGAAACCGAGGAGCTGAAGCGCATCTGGGAATGGGCGCAGACGACCGACGACGGCTCGCTGAGCGACCTCGCGGTGGAGCCGGATTCGCACGTGTGGTCGCTCGTGTGCAGCGAGCCGCACATTTGCACGCCGAAGACCTGCGGCAACAATCCGCGCTGCCATTACCAGCGCGTGCGCAAGCAGCTCGTGAGCGCCGACCTCGTGGTGATGAACCACACGCTTTTCTTCCTCAGCCTCGGCGGCATCGCGGAGCAGGACCACGACGAGAGCGGCTACCTTTTTGCCAATGACTTCGTGATCTTCGACGAGGCACACACCGTCGAGGGCGTGGCGTCGAAAATGATCGGCCTCAATGTCTCGCAATACGGTCTCCGCTACGCGCTGCACCGGCTCTACAATCCGAAGACGAAGAAGGGCCTCTTCCAAGTGCTGCGCAATCCCGACGGCGTGCGCGAAGTGAGCAACGCGCTCGAAAAGGCCGAGGAGTTTTTTGCGAAAGTCGGCACGAGCGCGGATTTCAAAAAGGGGCGCGAGTATCGCGTGCGGCAGCCGGACTTCGTGCCGGACACACTTTCCGCCGACCTCACGCGACTGCAGGCGCAAATCGTCCACACGATCAAAATGTGCGGAACGGACAGCGCCGAGATGGGTTTCCGTGATTCCTCGGACGAAGAAGAAGGCAGACGCCCACGAATGATGGACGACATCACGAAGGCCGAGTTGCAGGACCTCGGACGCCGCATCCGTGACGCGCGCTCGAACCTCGCGACCTTCCTCAAGCAGGACGCCGAACAGCACGTCTATTGGGTCGAGCAGAGCGGCAAGACCACGCAGTATCACAATCTCCACGCCGCGCCCGTGGACATCGCCGCGCACCTGCATGCGCTCCTTTTCCGCGAGGACAACACGTGCATCATGACCAGCGCCACGCTCGGCACCGGCGACGCCGCGCTCGACTATTTCCGCAAGCGCATCGGCGCCGAAGACGTCCACGCCCTGCGCGTCGGCTCGCCCTTCGACTACGAGCGGCAGATGCGCCTCTACGTGATGAAGAAAATGCCCGACCCCAAAAGCGACGGGGCCGCCGCCTACGAGCAGGCGCTCGCGGAGAAAATCGAGCACTTCGTCGCCATGACGCACGGGCGCGCATTCGTCCTCTTCACGAGCTACAAGACGATGCAAAACGTAGCGTCCCTTTGCCGCGAAAAACTCGACGAGGATCACGACATGACGCTCCTCGTGCAGGGCGAAGGCCTCACGCGCCACCGCCTCATCGCCGAGTTCAAAAAGGACGACCGCCACGTGCTCTTCGGCACGAAAAGTTTCTGGAGCGGGGTGGACGTGCCCGGCGAGGCGCTCTCGAATGTCATCATCACCCGCCTCCCCTTCGCCGTTCCCGACACGCCGCTCATCGAGGCCCGCCTCGAACTCATCGAAGCCAACGGCGGCGACCCCTTCCGCGACTACTCACTCCCCGAAGCCATCCTCGAACTCCGCCAAGGCGTCGGCCGCCTCATCCGCACGAAGCAGGACAAAGGCATCGTCGTCATCCTCGACCCGCGCGTGCTCAC
>BJFP01000040.1 GCA_014189875.1 Verrucomicrobiota bacterium
TTTCCCGGCTGTCGCCGCCGGCTCCGCGCCGATGACCGTAGAGATGAGTGTTCCAAGAAACAGCGCAGTGACTAATGATTTCAGTTTCATCTTCATATCCTTGCTGGTGACTTTTTGCCGTGCATGGCGACCTCATAGCCGATCCCATCGGCGTCCGCCAAGGATAAAGCTGCAACCAGTGAAACAGTGCGCCCCGTATCGGACGGCCCGGATTCCGCAGTTGACAGCCCGATTCGCCATTCGATTTCCGCGCCGAAGGTGGAGGGAAGGGCGCTTGCGCTCCTAGTCACGAACGCCCTTCTGATTCCAACCTGTGGGCGACTCGCTGTGTCTTGGTGAGTGAAATCGGTGTGGCGGCTTTTGGCATCCCCTCCTCCACACGCAGTTTTTCGTTATGTCACTTACTTAAAGGACAGGATTCTAGAATTTCCTGGCGAGCCAGTCATATGGAAAAAGATTTCCGGGGCAGTCCGTCGGCCATTGCGGCGGGTTGATGTTCTTGTGCGCGCGCACTTCCGCGGGCTGGCCCTGGATTTTTCCGACGCGGTGCCGCAGATAGGTGATGAGTTCGGTGAGCGAGGCCTTCTGGGCTTCACCGACATGCTGCACATTGAAATCTCCGACGAGGCAGATGCCGATCGCGATGTTATTCAGGTAGTCGCTGTGGACGTGGCCGCCCTGGATCTGCCGGTGCCAGCGGTTGCCGATCTCGATCGCGCCGGCTCTCGTCGAGGTGCCGTTGCCGATGACGAAATGATACGCGAGGCCGTTCACCATGCGCTTCACGTTGCGATGGTAGTGCTCAAATGCCGCGGCATTTCCCTGCCGCGTCCCGCTGTTGTGGACGACGATGTAGCGCCAGCGTCCGCGCGCGACGGGCGCGCGATCGATCTCACGCCGGATTGCGTTGGTGAGGTAGCGATAGCTCGTGCCGCCGCCGCTGCCGCCGAAAAGCCGCGACCACGCGCTCTGCGGTTTCGGCGTGGGCTCGCGCTCCTCGTCAGCCCGGCCCACCGCGCTCTCGCGGACGATGATGTTCGGGCGCGGCGGCGGAGTCACTTCCGGGACAGGGAACGGCGTGGATTCGGGAGTCGGGCGCACGACCGGCGCGGGCGTGGCGCGCGGCGGCGGCTTCTCACCGATCGGTGTGGCGTGCGGCTTCGGCTTCGGCTTCGATCCCGGCTCGCCCGAAGGCGTGTATGGGATCGTCGTCATCTCCTCGCGCGCCTTGAGAAATGCGCGCCTCTTTTCCTCCTCCGAGAGCGGCTGCTGGGCCGGCAGGCGGAGAATGACAATGCAGAGCAGGGCGAGGAAAAGGACTGAACGGTGGCGCACGGAAGCGCATCCTATCGGGCGCTCGAAAATGCGGCAAGCATTGCGATCGGCCACCACGGAAGTTTTGCCCGGACGCCCCTATGCCCTATGCTGCCGCCGTGAAACTCGAACTTCCAGCCGACCTCATCGCCGTGAAAATCTGCGGCATCACGAACCGCGACGATGCGCTCGCCGCCGTGGATGCCGGCGCGGATCTGCTCGGCTTCAACACATGGCCGGGCACGAAGCGCTTTGTGGACATCGCGCGGAACGCCGGATGGATCGCCGCGCTGCCGCGCCCCGTGATCCGCGTCGCGCTGCTCGTGAATGCGACGCCGGAGGAGACGGAGCGCATCGCGGCGTTTGAATTTGTGGACGCGCTGCAATTCCACGGCGACGAGGACGCCGCGTTCTGCCGCAGGGCCGCGGAATTCGGGAAACCGATCATTAAGGCGCTGCGCGCAAAAGATCGCGGAGCCCTCGCGCACGCCGGGGATTTTTCCACGCGGCACATTTTGCTCGATGCGCACGTGCCCGGCGAATTCGGCGGCACGGGCGCGCGCGTGGATCTCGCGCTGGCGTGTGAATTAAAGCGCACGCATCCCGCGCTCTCGCTTTGGCTCGCCGGCGGTCTCACGCCGGAAAATGTCGCGGATGCGGTGCGAACCGTGCGGCCTGCGGTGGTGGATGTCTCGAGCGGCGTGGAATCCGGGCCCGGACGCAAGGACGTGGAAAAGATGCGCACGCTCGTGCAAGCGGCGAAGAGCGCGTGACGCACGGTGCCATCTCACGCATTATTCATCAGGCGGTAGCTGGTAAGGACGCCGCATGGGCGCAACTTGGCCCACGTTGTGCTTTGAAGTGGCCACGACTCATGAAAATCTCAGCCCTCACCCTCGCTAAACTTCACCGCACCCTCGGTCTTCTCATCGTCTCGATGAGCGCATCGTTTGCGCAGAACACGAATCCTCCGCCCGTGCCCTTCGCACCGCCGACGGTCGCGCCGATCAATCCGCCCTCCGTCCCCGGCGTGCCCTCGCGGCCCGGCAACGTGACGCCGGGTTCTCCGCTCGTGCCCGCGCCGATCGAGCCACCCATCCAGACGCCCGGCACCGTCCCCGGAACCGTGCCAGGGACGATTCCAGCGGTGCCCGGCGATCCGAATGCGACGCCGCCTCCCGGCACTGCCCCCGGCACGCTGGACATCGCAAGCTCGCACGTGAGTGAATTTCAAGGCGATGACGTCTCGCTCGTCCTGCGCACGCTCGCGCGGCAGGCAAAGATGAATGTCGTCGTGAGCCCCTCCGTGACGGGCCCGATCACTCTCCGTGTCGAGAACAAGACGCCCGCCGAAGTCATCCGCATCATCTGCCAGGCAAACGGCCTGATCATGGACGAAATGGAGAGCGTCGTTTACATCAAGACCGTGGCGGAAAAGGCGAAGGAGCCGACCGAATCGCTACAGTACACGTTCAGCTACGCAAAGGCCGCCGATATCGTGCCGCTGCTCAAGTCGCAGCTCACCAGCGCCGAAGCGCCGCAGACCGACACGCGCACGAACACGATCTTCTTCCGCGAAGGAAAGACGAATGCGGACAAGGTCATGAAGTTTCTGAAGGGCATTGATTCGCCGACCAAGCAGGTGATGATCGAAGCGCGCCTCGTGGAAGTCACCGCGAATCCCAAGCAGAGCTACGGCATCAATTGGGGCGGCGTGGTCGGCAGCGCCGCGACGCCGATGCAGGTGAAATACGGCGGCTCGGGCCTTGCCGGAGCTGCACCCGCCAACGCGAACGGCAAATTCCAATTGAACGATTTCCTGAAGAACGGCGCGAATGCTTCGAGCGTCGTGCAAGGAATCGCAGGACAGTTCTCCATCCTCTCCATCCAGCAAATGGCGCTCACGCTGCGCCTGCTGAACGAGGACAGCGACGCGGAATTCCTCGCGAATCCCCGCATCGTCGCGGCGAACAACGAGAAGGCAACCATCAAGATCACGCGCAACCAGCCGGTGCCGCAGTTGAACTTCAACGAGCAGACCGCACAGGCGGTGTTTGGCGGATTCCAGGACAAGGAATTCGGCAACACGCTCACCGTCACGCCACAGATCAACAAGGACAAGTTCGTCTCGCTCAAGGTCCAGCCCGAGATCAGCAACAAGGTCGGCGACGCCACCTTCACATTTGGCGGAGCCACAGTCGCCAGCCCGATCATTGACAAGCGCACCTTCGACTCGAACGTCCTCATTCAAAGTGGCGACACGCTTGCAATCGGCGGCCTCCTCCAGGATGAGCTTACGAAGACCCACACGAAGGTTCCGATCATGGGCGACATCCCGCTCTTCGGAAAGATCTTCCAGGAAAAGCTGAACGCCCGGACCAAGCGGAACCTCCTCGTGTTCGTGACGCCGAACATCATCCAGCAGGGCTACGGCACCGGACTGGAAACGCAGGTCAACGGCCTGCGGAACACCGGCTCCGAATTCGCCGATCCGAATGGCTGGAGGAACAACGCGCGCGGCGTGTACAACTTCAAAAAGACCCCGGACCGCCCGCTCGCCGCAGAGTATCCCGCGCCGAAATCCCGCAGCGTCGGAGCAAAATACAAGGTCAGCGCCGCAGCCCGCGAATAGGCGCACAGCACACGCTTCTCACTCACAGGACGCCGGCCAGCGATGGCCGGCGTCCTTTGTCTTTCGCCTGCTACCCCTCCGCAAGACGGCGGAGATACGGGTAGGAATACAGCCCTGTGGAGTGCCCGTCGCCCCACGTGAGCTGGAGCGCGTAGCCGCCGACAAACTGCCAGCCGCGCAATTCAAAGCTCGTAGCAGCGTGCCTCACCTCCGGCGTCACCACGCGCCCGAGCGCATCCGGTTCGCCGCAACACGCCGCACAGGGGCACGCCTCGCGGACCTTTTGCAGGGGAAGGTATGACTCGCGTCCGTCGCTCCACACGATGGCGATCTCCGCGCCGATCACGGCGATGTTCACAGGTTGCAGGCGTTCAGGCATGGTGGAAAAAATGACGGGTGACGAATGACGAAACCCATGCCCCGTGGCCAGCATCATCCGTCATTCATCACCCGCCATTCCCACCGGACGCCACGTCTTGCCGCTGCGCTCCCCGAAAATCGCCGTGCCGACGCGCACCAGCGTCGCGCCTTCCTCGACGGCCACGGCGAAATCCCCGCTCATCCCCATCGAGAGCTGCGGCAGCGAAATGCGGAACCCGCCCTCCAACTGATCGCGTAGCTCGCGCAGCGCTACGAAGAACCTGCGGGACATCTCCGCCCGCGGCTGCGGCGGCGGGATGCACATGAGGCCCTCGATCGTCAGCCTCTTCAGTGCGAGCAACTCGTCGAGTTGCGCGCGGATTTTCTCCGGCGGAAATCCGAACTTCGTCCCCTCGCCTGCCACATTCACCTCGAGCAGCACGCGTGGCAGCGCGCCGTCCTCCGTCGCGATGCGCTCCATGTCGCGCGCGATCTCCAGCGAATCCACGCCGTGGAAAAGTTCAAAGTGCGGCAGCGCATGCCGGATCTTGTTCCGCTGAAGATGGCCGACGAAGTGCCAGCGCGCGCGCCCCGACACGAGCGGGATTTTCGCCCGCGCCTCCTGCACGCGGCTCTCGCCGAAGACACACTGCCCCGCCGCCAGCACCGCACCCACGGACTCCGGCGGATGCGTCTTGGAAACAGCCACGAGCGTGACTTCGCCCGCATCGCGCCCGACGCGCTTCGCAGCTTCCGCAATCTGATCCTGCACGGCAGCCAGCCTGCCCTCGATCGAAGGTTCGCCGGGAATCTGTCCGCCGGTTTCAGCACTCGCATTCATGTCCGCAGTCTGTTGCCGGAGCGCTTTTCAAAATGCACGGAGATTCATGCGCGCCTGCAACTCCGCGCTTCCCGCGCCGCGCGCGGGTCTGCTTTGCTCGGCGCATGTCAGAACCAGCACACATCGGAATCATCGGCGGCAGTGGCCTCTACCAAATTGATGGCCTCACGGACATCACGGAGCACAACGTTGAGACGCCATTCGGCCCGCCGTCGGATGTGATCTTCGGCGGCATGCTCGCGGGACGGCAGGTCTTCTTCCTCCCGCGCCATGCGCGCG
This sequence comes from Verrucomicrobiota bacterium, assembly GCA_014189875.1. Classification (GTDB taxonomy): domain Bacteria; phylum Verrucomicrobiota; class Verrucomicrobiia; order Chthoniobacterales; family Chthoniobacteraceae; genus SXWH01. Next base: position 5,427 of record BJFP01000040.1, read on the forward strand.
GCCACCGCATCCTGCCGCACGAGCTGAACCACCGCGCAAACATCTGGGCGCTGCGCTCGCTCGGCGTGCGCTTCGTGATCTGCGTCACCGCGGTGGGTTCGTTGCAGGAAAAATACGCGCCGGAGGATATCGTGCTGCCATCGCAGTTCTTCGATCGCACGAGCCAGATCCACACATTCTTCGGCAGCGGAATCGTCGCGCACGTCGCCTTCGCGGAGCCGCTCTGCGCACCGCTGCGCGAAATTCTTTTCCGCGAAGCCGTGGCCGCCGGATGCCGCACAAACATGGGCGGCACCTACGTGAACATGGACGGCCCGCAGTTCAGCACGCGCGCCGAGAGCGAGACGAACCGCAAGCTCGGCTTCGACGTGATCGGCATGACAAATCTCGCCGAGGCAAAGCTCTGCCGCGAAGCCGAGATCGCGATGGCGACGCTCGCGATGATCACCGACTACGACTGTTGGAAGCTCGACGAGGAGCCCGTGACCTCCGACGCCGTAATCGCACATCTCACCGCGAACGCCACCGCCGCAAAAACGATCATCGCACGCGCGATCCCGCACATTCCCACCGAGGCGAACTGGCCCGAGCACCGCGCGCTCGACAACGCGCTGGTCACCGACCGCAGCCTGTGGCCCGCCGAGACCGCCGCGAAGCTCCGCCCGATTCTGGGGAAACGCTGAATCAAGCGGCAACGCAGTGCGAGCGGAACACAGCCGTCCCGGCTGTGTTGGCAAGCGGGCGGCCCGCCTGTCGTGCCGCATTCATCCGCGTTCCCTACGGCGCTTCCTCGCCTGACGCCACCGCTGCCGCCGACCGCCGCGAGAGCCTCCTGCGCACCGCACCGAGCAGATCGCGCATCTCGTGAACGCCGAGCATCGCGGCGACCACGCAAAATGCGCCGATGGAAAGCGCGATGGTGAGCCCGAGACCGCTCATCCGAAGCAGCAGCCCCATGCTCTGCCACCGTTCGAGCAACAGCCATTTGCCGCCCCAGCACACGAGCGCGAGCGCATCGCTCGCGAGGAAGATTTTTGCCAGCGACACAAGGAGCTTCCGCGTTTCGAGACGCGCGATTTCCCTCCTCATGAACCAATAGAGCAGGCCGAAATTCGTGAGCGCCACGACGCCCGTGCTGAGAGCAAGCCCGCGATGGCCGAAGCCGAGTTTCGTGAGCCAGAGGTTCAGCCCGAAGTTCACGCCGATCGCGATGAAGCTGATCACCATCGGCGTCTTCCGCTTTCCGATCGCATAGAATGCCGGTGCGAGCACCTTCATCCCCGCGTACGCCGCGAGCCCAAGCGCGTAATATCGCAGCGCGCCCGCGCTCTGCTCGATGTCGTGCCACGTCACTTTGTTATACTGGTAGATCACGCTGAGGATCGGCTCCGAGAGCATCCACAGTCCGACGCTCGCCGGCACCGTGAGGAAGAACACCAGCCGCATTCCGCGCGACAGCGCCTCGCGGAACTCGTCGCGATTTCCCAGCGCCGCGCTGCGCGAGAGGAATGGCAGCGTGACCGTGCCGATCGCCACGCCAAACATCCCGAGCGGAAGCTGCATGAGACGGAACGCATTGTTCAGCCACGCGACCGCGCCGTCCTCGCAGTGCGTCGCGAAGCTCGTGTTCACCATCACATTCACCTGCACCGCGCTCGCGGCGACGACCGCAGGCGCCATCGTGCGCAACACTTCCATCACTCCCGAATCGCGGAAATTAAAATCCAGCCGCGGGTGATATCCGATGCGCCGCAGCGAGGGAAACTGGACGACGAGCTGCAAAAATCCGCCGATGAGCGTGCCCCACGCGAGCCCGAAAAGCGCGTGGCGGCCAAAGCCGTGATCGATCCACCACGCGAGCGCGAGCCCGCCCGCGATGCTGCCGATATTGAAAAACGACGACGCCATCGCAGGCCAGCCGAAGACATTTTTTGCGTTCAGCATCCCCATGACCTGCGCCGCGAGCGACACCATGAGGATGAAGGGAAACATCACCGTCGTGAGCTGCGAGGTGAGCTTTGCGTCCTCGCCGGTGAAGCCGCCCGCGAGCACGCCGATGAGCTGCGGTGCAAAAATCATCCCGAGCACGGTGATGACGCCCATCGCCGACAGAGTGAGAGTGCCGATGCGGTTCGCGAGACGCCATGCGCTCCCCTCGCCTTCCGTCACGATTTTTTTCGAGAAGACCGTGATGAACGCCGTGGACAGCGCGCCCTCGGCGAAAAGATCGCGCAGCAGATTCGGCACGCGGAATGCCGTGATGAAATATTGCAGCGCCTTCGTGCCGAAGAGCGCATTGAACAGGATCTCGCGCGCAAGCCCGAGCAGGCGCGAGCACAGCACAGCCGCGCCGACGATGGCCGTCGCCCTTCCGGTGCGCGGAGGTTTCTCAGCCATTCCCGGCGGCCTTGCGGAGACGGTCGTTGATCGCGGAGCCGAGCCCGCCCTCCGGCACGGATTCCGCGACGATCAGATCGAGCGCCTCGGAATCGAGCAGGCGCAGCTTTGTAAAAAGCGACGCCGCCGCCTCGCGCATGTCGCCATTGCGGCTGAGGATCTCGACCATGTGAAAGCCGCGCGCGTCATCGTCGCTGCACCACGCGAGGAGGCCCATGCGCTTCTTCGGATCGCCGAGCGGACGCACATCAGGCTTCAGCAATTTCATCGGAGTCTGCGGCGCATAGTGGCTCTTGAGCTGGCCCGGCGCGTTCGGCAGCGCGCTGCGGTTTGCGACCGCCACCGTCTCGGCAAATGGCCGCAGTTGCTCCGCAGTCACCGGCCCGCTGCGGAGGATCCAGATGCTCTCCCCGCGCACGGTGATCACGGTGGATTCCACGCCAAACTGCGTCGGCCCGCCGTCCACGATGAGGTGAATTTTCCCGCCAAGCTCCTCCATCACATGCGACGCGGTCGTCGGACTGATGCGCCCGAATCGGTTCGCGCTTGGCGCGGCGAGCGGCTGACCGAACGCCTGGATCACCGATTGAAAAATCGGGTTCGCGCTGATCCGCACGGCGACCGTCGGCAATCCGCCCGTGACGAGATCGGGCACGAGGTCCGTCTTCGGCAGCACTAGCGTGAGCGGGCCGGGCCAGAATTTTCTCACGAGCTTGTCCACGAGCTTGCGATCCGCCGCGGGAATTTTTGCGATGCCGTCGAGCCAGCTCGCATCCGGCAGATGCACGATGAGTGGATCGAATTTCGGCCTGTCCTTCACATTGAAAATGCGCAGCACCGCATCGGGATTCGTCGCCCATGCGGCGAGTCCGTACACGGTCTCCGTCGGCAGCGCGACCGGGTAGCCGCCGCCGAGGAGATAGACTGCGGCCTCGACCGCGTCCTCGATCTGCGACGGATTTCCTGCGCGTGCGATCTCTGTCTTCATGGCTTGCGTGCGAGCGCGGCGCGTGCGGCGCGGACTGTGGCTGCCGCTTCCTCCACGGTCGCACCGAATGCCGTGAGGTGTCCCATTTTCCGCCCCGGCTTCGCGGCGGCCTTGCCGTAGAGATGGATTTTCACGTCGGGAAATGACGCGGCGGCCTTCCAGTTTGGTTCGCCGCCAGCCCACGCGTCACCAAGAAGATTTGCCATCGCCGCCGGACGCAGCGACTCCGTGCTTCCGAGCGGCAGGCCGCACACCGCGCGCACCTGCTGCTCGAATTGGCCCGTCACACTCGCGTCGAAACTGAAGTGCCCGCTGTTGTGCGGACGCGGCGCGAGTTCATTCACGACGATGCCGCCGTCGCTCATCAGAAACATTTCCACCGCGAGAACGCCGACAAGTTCCAGCGCGAGTGCGATGCTGCGCGCGAGTTCCGCCGCGCGTTCCGCGACCGCGGCGGGCAGGCGCGCGGGGCAGAGCGTCACGTCGAGGATGTGGTTTGCGTGTTCGTTTTCGCACACGGGCCACGTTGTCATGGAGCCATCGAGTCCACGCGCGACGATCACGGAGATCTCGCGTTCGAAGGTGATGAATTTTTCCAGCACCGCAGGCTGCCCCTCGAATGGCTGCCACGCCTCCGCAAGATCGTCGCCGGGCCGCAACTTGCGCTGGCCTTTTCCGTCGTAGCCAAATGCCGCGGTCTTCAGCACGCCGGGCAGGCCGATTTCCGCGGCGGCGGCGGCAAGTTCCGCGGCGCTCCCAATTTTCCGGAATGGCGCGACGGGGATTTCTGCGCCCGCGAGAAATTCCTTCTCGCGCAGACGGTGCTGGCAGATGTGCAGCACCTTTCCAGCAGGCCGCACGGGACAGTGCTCCGCAGCCCATTCGATCGTGCGCGACGGCACATTCTCAAATTCAAACGTGATCACTGCGACGGACTTCGCAAACTGGCGTAGCGCCGCCTCATCCTCATACGCCGCGCTCGTCTCGAGATCAGCCACCTGCCCCGTCGGCGTGTCGCTGTCCGGCGAAAAAGTATGCACCCGGTAGCCCATGCGGCGCGCGGCAATCGCAAACATCCGGCCAAGCTGCCCGCTGCCCATCACGCCCAATGTTGCCCCTGGAAGAATAATCCCTTGGTCGTTCATGGAAGCTTCATTGCCTTCACATCCGCAGTCTGCTTCCGGCGGAATGCGATGAGCTTCTTGCGCACCTTTTCGTCATGCAGCGCGATGATCCCCGCCGCGAGCAGGCCCGCATTTTTCGCCCCCGCCTCGCCGATCGCCAGCGAGCCGACGGGAATCCCCGCGGGCATCTGCGCGATGCTCAGCAGCGAATCGAGCCCCTTCAGCGCGCGGCTCTGCACCGGCACGCCGAGCACGGGCAGATGCGTGAACGCCGCGACCATCCCCGGCAAATGCGCCGCACCTCCCGCGCCCGCGATGATCACGTGGATGCCCCGCCCGTCCGCACCGACCGCGTATTCCGCCATGAGCGCAGGCGTGCGGTGCGCGGACACGATGCGCGCCTCGTGCGGGATGCCGAATCGCTCCAGCATTTCCACGGCGTGCCTCATCGTCTCCCAATCGGATTTGCTGCCCATGATGACAGCGACTAGCGGACCTGATTTCATGTGCGGCGGAGTGAAAAGTGACACGCGGCGGGTGTCGAGTGATGAGTGAAGCACGGCGGTGAAAAGTTTCCCCGTGAAGGTGCCGCATCAGGAACCCGGCAAACTGCGCCCGCCATGACCGGCCACTCTCGACATTGGCGCAGGAGCAGGGCAATCGCATCAAAAATGCGAGGTCATCCTGAGCGTAGTGCCGCGCGGGCGAAGGCGGGGCGGCACGGAGTCGAAGGATCCCGTGAGTTCCCGCAGCATCATCAAACCAGACCGATCACCGCTCAGGCATGCCACGGGATTCTTCGGCTGCGTGATGCCCGCCACCTGCGCCCACCGGGCATCTCTCCGCCTCAGAATGACCCCGTTTTTTGATGCAATTTCCCTGAGCGGAGGAGTCAATCCCGTCCCCGCGATTTGGGAGCGCTTTTACTGGCGGAAGTCCGGCAGGATTTCCACGAGCCGTTCCGTCTCACCGCTCAGATGAGCGGCGTCGTGGAGTTCACTCACGGTGGTTGCCGATGCGGATCATCACCTCATTGCGACGCATGAATACAGGCCTCCACGGTGGATCGTAGTAGGCAAATGTCGGCGTGCCTTTGCCGGTCAGCTTCTGCGTTTCGAGCCACGCCGTGAGTTTCGCGACGGCGGCCTTCTCATTCTCCGCCGTGCGGCTTCCGCCGAACCGCAGCACCGCAAACCTCGCCGCGTCCATTTTGCCCAGCACCACGCTGTCTCCCGTCGGCATCGGCACTCCTTTCTCCAGCGCCTTCCTCGGCATGATGAAGCTCATCGTCTTCTTTTCCTTCGCGGCGCTGATCAGAACCGGCGCGGTCATCTCGATTTTCTCCGCGGTTTCATTCTTGCCCGAGATGAAGCGGAACAACTGGCGGAACCCGCCGTTCATCCCGTCATCATTCATCGGCGTGGTCGCGATCGTGAGTGCGGGGTAGTCGCGGATCTCAAATTTTTCGTCGGCGCGGATCACTTTGTATTCGGGCGTCTCCGTGGCGGCCCGCGAGGTGGAGACGAGCCAGAAAATCGCGAGGCAAACCGGCACCGCGACGGCGAGAAGGACGGATGACATATTCGGTTTCATGAGGTGCATGTGGTGTTGAAGATACGTTTGCCGCGCCAAGCAGATGCATGCCGCCGGCTCCGGATTGCGCGATCACAGCCGGACTGTTTCCTATTCACGGCGAAACATGTCCAATGCCGCGTCCCGCGCCGCGACGTGGTCCACCATCGGCAGCGGATAGCCTTTCGCGATGGGCAGGCCCGGCCCGGGAGGAGCGCAAAGCCGCGGGCCGGACACGTCGCGCAATTCCGGCACCCAGCGCCGGATGTAGTCACCGTCGGGATCGAATCGCTTGGTCTGCGACCACGGATTCTGGATGCGAAAATACGGCGCGGCGTCGGTGCCCGTACTCGCGCTCCATTGCCAGCCGCCGTTGTTGCTCGCGATCTCGCCGTCCACGAGCCGGCGCATGAACCAGCTCTCGCCGTGCATCCACCAAATGTGCAGATCCTTCGTGAGAAACATCGCCACGATCATCCGCACGCGATTGTGCATGAAGCCCGTGGCCGCGAGCTGGCGCATCCCGGCATCCACGATCGGAAAGCCCGTCTGCCCGGCGCACCAGCGCTGGAATTCCGCGCCGCCCGATCGCTTTCCGGGCCTCCAGTGATCGCGCCACTTCAGCGCGCGACAGTCGGGTTGGAATTCGTGGTCGAGGACTTCGGGCGTGTGCCAGAGGACGTGGAAGTAGAATTCACGCCAGATGAGTTCATTGATCCAGATGCCGATGCTCCTGCGCTGCGCCTCGTTGCCACGCACCGCAAGTTCGGTACAGCGCGCGTAAATTTCGCGGATCGAGAGCAGGCCCCAGCGCAAGTCCTGCGAGAGCCGCGAAGTGTTCTCCGCCACCGGAATATCGCGCAGCGTGCCGTAGTCGAAGACCGGCCCGTCGAGGAAACGCCCGAGCCGCTTGCGCGCCGCCGCTTCGCCTGGCTCGATGATTTTCACATCCGACGTGAGTCCCCACGTCGCGAGCGTCGGCAGTGCGAGGCTCACGATTTCCGGCGGAGTAGAAAGTCGCGCGAACGTGCGGCCATGCGTGGGCTTGTCGAGCTTCAGCCACGCGCGCGCGTACGGCGTGAAGACGCGGAAAGGCGTGCCGCTGCCGGTGAGCACTTCATCGCGCTCGTGCAGCGCGTGATCCTGGTGCGGATGCACCGTCACGCCGAGCCGCTGCACCATCGTGGCGACGCGCGCCTCCATCGCCCTGCCATACGGATCAGGATCGCGCGCGAAATGAATCGCCGTCGCGCCGGTTTCGCGGATCAGTTTTTCGAGCGCTGCATCCGCCGGGCCTTCGCGGATGATCAGCCGTCCGCCCTTGGCTTCGAGATTCTTTGCGAGCGATGCAAGACACCCGCACAAGAATTCCTGCCGCGCCGCGCCGCACCAATCATGATCGCGCTGCCATTTGCTGAGCACGAACACGGGCACCACCTGATCGTGCGCGGCCACTGCGGCATTCAGCGCGGTGTTGTCCGCGATTCGCAGATCGCGCCGGAACCAATGGATGGCGACAGACATGGAAGTTTTTTGATTTGAAAATCTCACACGCTGCCACCCGGCGCGTGCTGACGAATCTAAAATACCGCCGCAGCGACGGGCATGATGATCAGCCAGATGAATGGCACGGCGGGGTGATGCATGGCGCAGGAGTATGGCGCACCGTCAGGCAGCCTATTTCGCGTAGCGGTCGAAGCGGTTCGACAGAATGAAAAAAGTCGGCGCCCACAGTCCGACGAAGATGCCGAAACGCTCTGCATGAGCGCGCGTGTCGGCGGCCTGCCCGCCGGTCAGAAACCAGACGGCAATCGAGCCAAGGATGGATGCGAAGCCGAGGATGAAGCAAAGATTGCTGAGCAGTTTGAGTTGAGCGGGTTTCATGGAGTGTCGTTGTTAGGGTGGGCCGGGGTTTGAGGGTCAGCGTGATCGGCTGAGCTTGCTGGAATGCCGAAAGTCTAGGCGTGCTGTGATGCACTCCGGATGGCTCGCCGACTGCCACACCCACCTGTTCGTGCGCCGCAGCGGTACGGACGCCATGAAATCCGGTTTCTATTGTCGGCGGGCTTCGGCTTCCCCATTCTCCCCGCGAATGGAACCCGATCCCGCTGAACAACTCGACGCCGAGGTCGAACTTTTACGCCGGGTCGCACAGGGCGACCGCCGGGGCTTCGAGGAACTTTACGATCGCTTCTCCGGCGTCCTTTTTTCCACGGCGTCTCGCGTGCTGAACAATCAGGAGGCCGCGGAGGATGTGCTGCAGGATGTGTTCGTGCAGATCTGGGAAAAGGCGCCGCTCTACGACCCGGCGCGCGGCAAGCCGCTGACGTGGGCCATCACACTCACGCGGAACAAGGCGATCGATCGCCTGCGCGCGACCGTGCGGCGCAATCGCCTGAGCGAAGACATGCAGCGCGAGTCGCAAACGCAGAACCAGTTTGACGACCGGAGTTCCTTCGACGCGGCCTCGACGGGCGATACGAACAAGCTGGTGCACGAGGCGATGCAGAAGCTCTCGAAGGATCAGCGTGAAGCGATCGAACTCGCGTTCTTTTCCTCACTCACGCAGCCGGAGATCGCCGAACGGCTGAACGAGCCTCTCGGCACGGTGAAGGCGCGCATCCGGCGGGGGATGATGCGGCTGCGGGATTTGCTGCGCCCGCAGTTGTAGCCGCCTGGATTACGCGGCGACGCGGCCGCTCAGTTCGCGTTCACGGGCGACCAGCCAGACCGGCTGCCCCGCATCGTCGAGAATCGGCGTGATGGCGATATCCACCCAATACGGCGTTCCGTTCTTGTGATAATTCAGAATAGTTTCGCGGCACGGGCGGTTTTGATGCACGGCGCGGCGCATTCGTTCTGCCGTCTCGGGATCGGTCTTCGCGCCTTGCAAGATCGGGCCGAGCTTTTTACCGCGCAGTTCGTCGAGAGTGTATCCGCACATGGCGCTGAAGGCAGGATTCACCCAATGCACGAGGCCGTCCGGCCCGGATGCCACCATCCCCTCGGACGTGGAATGCTGGGGTCGATTTGCAATCAGCCCGTTGATGCGGGACTTCAGCACGAGCGGAACTGGCATCCCGCCGACAGGCAGGCTGGCAAGCGTCAAGGAGGCTCCGACTTCCATCAGTCCGGCCACAAGCCCTCGGAGTTCGTCGTGAAATTCGAGGACGAGTTCAAACGGTTCGCGCTGCTCCGCAGTCATCCCACCGGATGCATAGAGTGCGGCTTGGTCTTGAAGGAAATCAGTAAGCATATTGATAGCGGGTGGCGATTGGCGATGAATCGGGGCGCTTTTCATTACGTCGCCGAGCCTGGTTTGGATACATTTTGAAAACGAAATTTTCGCGGAGCGGCTGGAACGACTCCGCACGCGTTTTACCGCGGAGCAGAAGAAACCGATCCAACGGCAAGCAGCGCAGGTGCGGAAAGCTTGCGCGGTGAAAGTCTGCCCGACGCGCGCGAACGTCTGCCGTCACGCCGCGGACGCACGGGCGGCGTAAATTTTCAAAACTAATTCGGGCACCCGGAGACGCGCCTTCAGCGTTCAGCTTCCCACGGCAGCGAACAACCGCTGCCGCATCACAACCAACAACCAAAAACCAAATCATGAAAAAACTCATCCTCATCGCCACGGCCTTCGCCGCTGCACTCGCCCTGCCCATCAACAACGCCTCCGCAGGTGAAGGGAAAACCATCGTCGGCGTCGCTGCCGGCGCCGGTCAGTTCAATACGCTCGTCGCCGCGGTGAAAGCCGCCGGTCTCGTGGACACGCTGAACGGTGCGGGCCCGTTCACCGTCTTCGCGCCCACCGACGAAGCATTCGCGAAGCTGCCCGCCGGCACCGTCGAGACATTGCTCAAGCCCGAGAACAAGGAGAAGCTGGTCGCAATCCTCACCTACCATGTGCTCGCCGGAAAAGTGATGGCCGCGGATGTGAAAACCATGGCCGCCAAGACTGTGAACGGCAAGGAAGCGTCCATCAAAGTGGATGGAGGCAAAGTGACCATCGGTGCCGCGAATGTCGTGAAGACGGACATCGCTGCGAGCAATGGCGTCATCCACGTCATTGACGCCGTCCTCATCCCGTAACGAACCAATCCGTGAGGGGCTGGCGGGCGAAACCGCCAGCCCTTTTCACGCTCGGACATTCATCCCTCCGCCACTTATGTTTCACAAAATCGATTACCCCTTCCTGATCGGGGCATTTGTCAGCTTCCTCGCCAGCGTCTCGCTGTGGTTTTTGAAGAGTCACGAATACGGCCTCTTCGTCGGACTGTGGGTACCTAGCATTCTCAGTCTTTGGGTGGGAGTACGCGTGGTCATTCTCGCGATGGGCATCACAACGCGGAAGAACCGCTAAGACATGGAATACGTATTCGCAATTTTCGGCCTCGGCCTCGCGGTAACCCTCGTCGTGGCAAAGGGTATACTGCAGGCTCATCAGTACGCCAACGAAGAATCGGAGCAGCGGACGCCGCCAGTCGAAAATCAAGACGCTGAACCATAGCACTGCCCCACGAGGACAAGAGAGATTCACTTTCCCCTCGTCACTCGTCGCGCTGCGCGGAATGTTGCGCGCATGACCGAAGCGACGCAAAAACCGGATGTCCCGGAGAACATCGTACTTGTCGGCTTTATGGGCAGCGGCAAATCCACCGTGGGCCGGATGCTTGCGAGACGGCTGCGGTTCCGCTTCCTGGACACGGACAAGCTCGTCGAGGAGCGCGCGCACCTGCGCATCTCCGAGATTTTCGAGAAGCACGGCGAGGCCGATTTTCGCGGACGCGAGACTGCCGCGCTCACATCGCTGTGCGGCATCCGCCAGCACATCATCGCCACCGGCGGCGGCATCGTCACCGTGCCGGAAAATATTCCCCTCCTCCGCTCGCTCGGCCTCGTTGTCCTCCTCACCGCCGAGCCGGATGAAATCTACCGCCGCGTCTCACGGAACTCCGAGCGCCCGTTGCTTCAAGTCGAGGATCCGCGCAGGCGCGTCCTCGATCTCATGGCCTCGCGCCTGCCGTCCTACGAGGCTGCCGCGCATTTCCGGGTGGACAGCACACGCCTCCAGCACGTGGACGTGACCGAAAAAATCGTTGAAGAGGCGCACCGCTTTTTCCACTGGCCGCAAAGCATGCGCGCCTAAGCGAACATGAACCCGGCGGAACTGAAGACCGCATTGATCCACGAGGCGCACACGCACGGCTTCGACGTGTGCCGCGTCGCGTCCGCAGAAAAGCCACCGCACGCCGGGGAATTCCGCGAGTGGCTCGGCGAGGAAAAACACGGCGACATGGCCTGGCTCGCACGCAACGCCGACCGCCGCACCGACCCAAATCTCGTCCTGCCTGGCGCGCGCAGCATCCTCATGCTTGGCATGAACTACTGGCAGCGTGATCCAAATCAGAAATCAGAGCCGAGCGAAGCGAGACAGCCGGGGGCTCAGGCGGGGCAAATCAGAAATCAGAAATCAGGAACCATCGCCCGCTACGCATGGGGCGACGACTACCACGACATCATCGAGCCGCGCCTGTGGCAGCTCGATGCGTGGCTGCAAAAACACGGCGGCACGCAGCGGCAGTACGTGGACACCGGCCCGCTCCTCGAACGCGATTTCGCCGCGCTCGCCGGCCTCGGCTGGCAGGGCAAGAGCACGATGCTCATCCATCCGAAACTCGGCACATGGCTCTTCCTCGCGGGCATCCTCACCACGCTCGACCTTCCGCCGGACGAGCCGATGCACGACCACTGCGGAAAATGCACGCGCTGCATCACCGCCTGCCCGACCGGCGCGATCACTGCGCCGCAGAAGCTCGATGCCCGCCTGTGCATTTCCTATCTCACGATCGAAAACAAGGGCCCGATCCCCGAGCCGCTGCGCCCGCTCATCGGCGACCGCATCTACGGCTGTGACGACTGCCTCGACGCCTGCCCGTGGAACCGCTTCGCGCAGGAGTCCCGCGAAACACGCTTCGCCGCGCGCGAATTCGTCACCATGCCGCTGCGCGATTTTCTCGCGCTCGATGATGCAGCATTCCGCACACTCTTCCGCGGCTCGCCGATCAAACGCATCAAGCGCGCACGCTTCCTCCGCAACGTCTGCGTCGCCCTCGGCAACACCGGCACCGCCGAAGATCTCCCCGCGCTCGAAAACGCCGCCCACGATCCCGACCCGCTCGTCGCCGAGCACGCCGAGTGGGCGGTGAAGCGGATTCAGTCTCGCGCTGCCACTCAGACTTGAACGGCAGGCGCGATGTCCAAAATCTTCACATGCCGATCCGCAAAATCGGTCCAGTATTTGAACGCGAATCCGCGGCACACATGAACAGCAAGAGGAATCCCACGCTCGTTCGGGTCCATGTAATCACACATCCGGTCCGGCGATTTTCCGATTCTCACAAAAGCGTCCTTGAACGTTCTGCGCAGCGCCACGGGCGAACGGTTCACCTTTTCGATAACATCCCAATCCACCAGCAGGCGATAGCCGCTCACGGAGCAGGCTCGTTCAATCGCAGTGCATCATCTAGTTCAGCCTCGCCGACCCAGTGCGAAGGATCCTTGTCCGCAATCTTGCCCTCAATCTTATCCCAATACGCGCTGTCGGTTTTACGTTTGAGGGACAGCAGATAGCCGATCAATTCCCGCCGTTGCTCCTCGGGAAGACTTGCTGCTTCGGATTTGAGCTGCTGCAGACTCATGTGCGAATACTAGCCGCGTTTCACTCCGCGACAAGGCTACATCTCCCGCGCCCACGACGGGCGCTGCTTGAGGTGGTAGAGCATCTCGCCGGCCTTCGGCACGAGCATCACGCCTTCGTCCTCGCGGTTTGCGTAGTCCTCTTTCCGGATGCTGCGCCAGTCGCGGTAGCCGACGTTCTTCGCCTTGCACACCTCCTCGGAGATGCCCGTGGCAAAGGTCACCTTCACTCGGCATCTCTCCACGCCGTCCTCCATTTTGCCGATGCCGCGGACGTGCGTGCTGTGTGCGATCACGCCGCGCGGAGTGTTCCGGAAGCGCTCCATCTGCGAGGTGAAATACGGCAGGCAGTGATAGCCGATCTCGTGAATGTGTTGCCCGTGCGTGACGGACATTTCGGTGATGTGCGGCGCGTAGATGATGAGTTCGCCGCCGTCCGCGATCACAGGCTCGAGTTTGTACATGCACTTTCCGCCGACCCACATGTCGTCGTACATCTTCGGCGCACACGAGAGGATCGTGTGAAACGGACGCTCCTTGTAGGTGATGTGGACGCGCCGCGAGACTTCGCTCGCCGCATCCCACGCGCTCAACGTGTCGCCGTGTGTGAGCGCAGCGAGCCCGCCGCCGCCCTGCGCGGGATCGCCGGGCGTGACGACCATGCAAAGACAGCGCTTCTGCACGGGCACGAGCGATGCGACGTAATCCACGACCTTGCGGACGGGGGTCCACTTGTTGCCGATGATCATTGGGTTCGTCACGAGCGCGCCGAGCCAGTGGAAATAATTCAGCACCGTGGGCCCGCTCACGCCGGGGAAAATGTATTTGTTTCCGCCGCTGAAGCCCACGACCTCGTGCGGAAAAACGGGGCCGATGACGAACAGCAGATCGTAGTCGAAGATGCGCGCATTCACCTCCACCGGCACTTCCTCGGCAAGCAGGCCGCCGGTGAGTTCGAGGCTTTTCTCGACGGTGATGGTGCCGATTTTCCGCAGCGCGGTGAGGTCGTCCCACGCGTGGTTCAGAAGCTGCACCCGCGCAAATTTCGAGCGCCGCTGCTCCAGCGTGATGCCGAGCCGCTCGCAGATCGCCTCCTCGCTCATCGGCTGATGCGTGCCGAGCGCGATCATCACGTCGAGCGCCGAGGTCGCGCCGGAAATCTGATCGAAGACGCCGGCAAACATCTGATCGAGAGGGCACGTGCGCGTGCTGTCGGGGACGATGAGCAGCACTTTCTTCCCGCGGAA